>DBCB01000279.1 GCA_002303765.1 Planctomycetaceae bacterium UBA969 | reverse complement strand
CTTTTTTCTAAATTGAGGTAGCACAAATTCAATCCTAACGCTATGGAGTCAGTTTTAGTTTGGCCCTATGTTCGAAAATTAAAAGGTTCTAAAGTAAGAGTTGCCATAGCTTTGAGAAAATTGAGTTACCTGATAATTGGTTTATGCTCACTTCTTGCATTTCCTTCCCTTGGAAAATGCGAGATGCCTGATGGTCTGCCTACTTATCAAATTCAAATGAATCTTGATACGACCAAGCATATGGTTGATGTGAACCAAAAAGCAACTTGGACCAACCGCTCCGATAGTCCAGTAAGCAAGATCGTATTCGTAGCGCATTCGAACTATATTGTGCCTGATAGCGATATAGCATTGATGGCAAAAACACTTGAACTATTAAGGCTAAATCCTGGTGATTCAATGGGGGCAAAAACGCCCTGCCTAGAAATAAAAACTGTGAGCCTAATAGGCAAAGATGGGCGCGCACGAAAACTAAAACACCAATTTTCAGGGCCTACAAAAACAACGATGGAATTTGAATTAGACCAACCATTGGCGAAAGGTGAAAAAGTAACCTTTGATTTAGAATTCAGAATGCGATTACCAGAAAAACAAGGGCGCTGGGGACACTGGAAAAATGTAACTTTCTTAACCAACTGGCTCCCTATTTTCGCTTATCACAAGCCAGATTGGCATACGGAAACCCCCAGCGATACTGAACAAGGATGGAAACCAACGCCTTTCGTCCCCTGGCATCAGCCTTTTTATAATGATGCAGGGATTTATGATGTCACTGCAATTCTGGATAGTGATCAGCAAATTGCCAGCAGTGGTGTAATTGTGGGTGAAGAAAAACTTGCTGATGGAAGAAAGAAGGTTCGACTAGAAGCACAAGGAACAAGGGATTTTGCTTTTTTATGCTCCCCACGATTCAAGATTCTTGAAACGGAAATAAAACTCCCGGGCAGAGAAACGCCCCTTAAAGTAAAAATCCAAGCGTTCGAAGAGCATGAGTTTTACGCCAAGGAATTCCTGCGCATTGTCTGTGAATGCATGGTTACCTACAGCCTTTGGTTTGGCCCATATCCATACCCGGAATTTACCATTGTCGAATCCTATTTTGGCTGGAATGGTAACGAGTGTGGATCGCTGGTGATGATAGATGATCGCATTTTTTCAATGCCTCACTTTGCAAAGCGTTACGCAGAATATCTTATCAGCCACGAAGTTTGTCATCAATGGTGGTACAACCTTGTAGGCACGGATGGTTATCGCGAAACTTGGATGGATGAATCCCTCGCAACCTACTTCAGCCATCGTTTTTTAAACCAAACCCGTGGAAAAAACAATGAACTACTCGAATACCCTGATTCATTAAAATGGCTGCCAAATATAAAGCGCGAAGATTACAGAATGAATGGGTTTTATGGTTCGGTTGGCAGGGGAGACAACACCTCAATACTACAGCCAATGGATAAATTCGGGCATGTGGTGACTCTTTTCAGTATGTGCTACGACAAAGGGGCGAAAATTGTCGAAATGATTGAATCTCGAATAGGTGAACAAGCATTTCTAGATGTCATGCGAGGAGCTCGCAAAAAATACGAATACAAGGTGATGCATGTAAGTGATTTCCAAAAAGAACTAGAAGCACAAACAGGAAAATCGTGGGAGGATTTCTTTGAAAAATGGCTAAAGGGCCCTGGTTTGACTGATTGGAATCTAGAATCTGTAAAAATTAATGATGCACCCTTGGCTCGAAAAATTTTGCCACTCACTATGCGCTCTTCTGCAAACCCAAAAAATCAAAAAACAACTGTAACAGTAATTATTAAACAAAACGCTGAATATAGTGAACAAACCTATTTAGGTTTTGCTATGGGAAAGTCTGACGAGTATTCCATTCGTATTCCGATCTTACCCGCAGGCGGGAGTTATGGAATTGATGATCCACCTGCAACCGTTGAAAATCTTGCTCCAGATACCATCAGAGTTACTGTAGACTTACCGGACGTACCAACCCAAATTGCAATTGATCCCGATTCTGTCATTGTCGATAAAAACCCCTCTAATAACTACTGGCATCACAGCCCAAGATTTCGACTAACGCCTTTGTACACTTTTGTTGATGAAACTTCCCTTACCAACTCCTACGACCGATGGAATTTTAATTTTGGTCCATGGCTTTACATGAAAAGTTATGATGATGTTTGGTATAGCCGGGCTACCATGGTAGGCCTAAGAGCAGGAGCATACCGATCGCAAGAATTTTCAGGTGGGCTTTATACCGCATATCGAACCGATTACCGTGATTTTATTGCAGGTATCGATGGGCTTTTCACTCACTGGCCCGATTCTCCATTCCAGTTTGGTTTTAATGCTGAAAGACGTTTTTATACATTCTACGAAGGAAACAATGAAGCGACGCGGGCCTCTGTATTTGGTAGATATGTATTTATGGAACACCCCAGCCTTTACCTTCTCCCTTCAAAGTTTATCGATGTATTTGGTTCTTTCCACGACAACTTTCTTCCTGATCCTGTGCAAACTGCCCCAGGAGCACAGCGTTTCCAACATATGACCACAGGTGGACTTCATTATCGCATTAATTACCTTACTCCATATTGGGATCCCGAAGGTGGTTACCAATTCGATGCGGTTTATGAAGCTGGGCAAGCTCTTTTAAATGAATATGCGACCGTACAAAAAGTATGGGCTCAAGCTTCAACTGTTCATTATTTACCCAATGTGTCAGGCTTACTAGATTATCTTCCAGGTGAAAAACCCATCTTAAATAAAATGGCCAACTGGGTTGCAGACACACGATTAGCAGTCCGGGCTTTTGGTGGCACCTCTGTTCCTTCCTACGGACAATTTTTTACCATGGGTGGTAGTGAAATGTTTCGTGCCTTCGACCTAGCCCAAAGACAGGGAAATACAGCCTGGGTGGGAAGTGCGGAACTGCGTTTTCCAGTTTCTCGAAACACATCTGTTGACGCTGTTGATCATCTGTTTTCACTTAAAAACACTTACTTGGCTCTTTTTTACGACGTAGGCAATACATATGTGAATAGTCAAGCACTTGGCTCGACTGCTCAAGGAGTTGGTGTGGGCCTTCGGTGCGATGTTTCATTCATGAGCTTTGTAGAAAAAATGCTGCTTCGTTTTGATGCTGCACAAGCCATCCATCAGGGCACTGGAACCCAATTTTGGTTTGGTGTAAACCAACCTTTTTAACAAAACTCTAGCCATTGCCCCCATCTTGCAACTTTCTTTCCCATCTTACTATTTTGAAAAAAAATTAATTTTAATTAAAGATCACCTGACCTTGATTCTTAAAAAAGGTATCGGTATCGTCCCGCACACTAGTTAATATTTTTGCACAGTGATTGGATCGTGAAGGCCAATCCGAGCAAGAATGAAACTGATTGACCTGAAATTTGAATTAGGAAACCGACTTATGAGCACTAAAGAATCAAACAGATCTAAGAACCATGTTATTTCTAATTCAAAAGCTTCGTCTAACCCAACAAGTAATCTAGGTAAAATCATGATCGAAACTTACATAGGGAAAACCACCACTAATCCATCATGGTTTACACGACTAGGCTTTGCATCATCGCTAAGCTTGGCACTAATAGGTATCCCGACAATTGCTGAAGCTGCGGTAGGCACCAGTATCCTTCCAGCGATTACTTGGTTTACTCCTGGAATTCCAAACAAAGCAAGTATCGCATTAAACCAAGCAATCGAAACATACCGCAGAGGCGACTACGAAGAAGCAGACAAATCCTTTAAAGAAGTTGAATCACGTCAGAAAGATTTACTTCCCGCAGAAGCAGATGATTTCAAGAAACTATACGAAGCAAATAAAAAGGCACTAAAGGCCCGTATGGAATCAACTTCCACCCTTGAGATTGCAGAAGACTTAGTAGGAAAGAAACAATTTTCTGCTGCAACTGATTTGACCAAAAAGATTGCTTTTGATGAACAATACCTTCGAGAATCAGATAAACTTCGATTCAAAAACCTACAAGAAATCATCAAGAACAAGAATGCAGTAGGAATAAACGAAATCCAAATTGACCCAAAAGAGCTTAAACTTTCAGAAACAGAACCAAAATCAATACCATCAATCAAGGTTTCAGAAACCAATTCATCAGCAATTACTGCAGATCAAGTTCGGGCCGTGATAGCACAGGGAGACCTTGAAAAAGCAGAAGGCATGATTGCTGAAGTAGCGACAAGCGGGGTACCTGAAAGTGACACCCAAGCTAAATTAAAAGCGGAACTTCAAAAATTAAAGCAAGATCCCAAAGCATTACTCGGACTAGCTCGTAAAAAATTCACGAACAAAGAGTATGACCGTGCGGAATCTCTTGCAAAAGCAGCAGAAAAATCGGCTTACACTTGGACATTTGCACTATCTAGCGACTCGCCTTCAAAGCTTTTAAAAGAAATTCAAGGAGCCAAACTTAAAGCCGATTTAATCTTGTTGGATACAAAAAATTTAGCCAAAGAGAACTCTGTAAAACCCGAACCAACCATTGCGCCCAAAGCTTTGCCTACGTTGACAGCAGAAGATTCAAATGCCACTTCGCAACCAGTAAAAACAGAGGTAAGCACAGGAAGCACCGAAGCTGCAAGAAACCTGATGCGCGATGCTAGAAAAGCCTTAACAGAAGGAAACGCAGAAAAAGCAAAGAAACTTAACGACCAAGCCAAAGCGATGAAGCCAAGTTTAAATTGGTGGGAAGATAACCCAGAGAGAGTTCAAAGTGATATCCTTCGTTCGGAAGGAAAATCAATGTCCGAACAAGCAGGCAAGGATGCACCAAAAGAAACTGAAGATCCAAGGCAACTATTGCGCAGGGGTCGGAAGATGTTAGCGGAAAACAAGACGGATGAAGCAACACGATTAATGCTTCGTGCTAAAGCTGCTCCTGGTGCCAAGTGGGGCCTATTCGAAGATTCACCTGATAAACTTCGCGCAGAAATTGAAAAATTACAAGCAAAGAAAGACAAGGAAGAATCTGTAAAAGTATTAGCAGAAGCAAGAAAACTATTTGAACAAGAAGATTTTGAAGCTGCAACCAAAGCAGCATACAGAGCTCAGCAGTTGCATGGCCCATACAATGTTTGGGAAACCTCAGATCGTCCACAACGATTGATCGCTGAAATTGAAACATCCAAACTCAAAGCAAAGAAGAATGGCGTTACTGCAAAGAAGAATACGACTAAAGACGATACAAACGCTAATGATCCAGCGATGATAGCCAAAGCTCAAGCATCCTTGAAAGAAGCAAGAATCGCTCTTGAATCTGGTAACCCGGAAAAAGCTGCAGGCCTAGCCTTCATGGTTAAAGGCATGAAAGTAAAACCTGAAAGCCTGGGTGGCGACACACCTGATTCGCTATTGAAAGACATTGAAAAAAATCGTGCTAAAACAGTAGCCGATAAAACCATGCCTTCTGAAATCAAAACAACAGCCCCTGAAATCACAACCGCTCCAGTGATTACCCCCGCAGTGGTTACTTCCCCTGTGGTTATTCCTTCACTTCCAACCCCAGAAAATGACAAGGCAAAAACCGTAGCATTGTTGATGGAAGCCCGCCAACTACAATTAGCTGGCAACTTGGTAGGCGCCCGTATCAAAGGAATTGAAGCTCAGAAGCAAGGGATAATTTTTCAACCTAATGAAGACAGCCCTGAACAACTTTTATTGCAATTAGGTTCCAGTGCAAGAAACCAGATTGATGATCTTGTCACCCAAGCAACACGCAGCATGAACAGCACTGAAAGTAACGATAAAAAAGAAGAAATTGCAAATCAAGCTCTTGAGAACGCAATTAGTCTTTCAAAATCTTTTGGTCAGGATACTGCAAGCATTGAAGCAAAAAAATTGCAATTAGGATTAGTTAAAGCCAAGGTTCCAGGCAGTGCAACGATTGCAAGCGAATCAATGGCAGAATCAAACCAAGGCAAGATGATGCTTGAAAAAGCTCGCTTAGAGCTTCGCAGTGGTCAATTGGTAGCAGCAAGAAAACTTGCAGTTGAAGCATATCAAGGAACCTACGGGGTCAAGGAAGAAGCCGCATCTGTACTTCGTAGCATTGATATTGAAGATGTGAATCAAAAAATGCTTGAAACTAGGCGCACGTTTGATGCAGCTTTATCGGCATACAACCGCAAAGATTTCGAACAATCAAAGACAATGATTTCAACACTGACTGAAAAAAACCTTGATAAGGAGCGTCAGCAGAAGTTGAAAGAAATATTGATGACTGCAGAAATGCAACCTAAGGAAAAGAGTGCTATTTCCTTGGTTAAGGGCACATCTGAAATTCGCACAAAACCATCTACTCCAGACAACAATTCAAACACCCCAGTAAAGCAAAAAGAAGATGGGGAAATTGATCTTCTTGAAGCTACCAATCAGCTTCGTGAAGTTAAGTTTGGCCAAATGAGACAACAAAGTTTGGATCTACAGCGCGAAGCTATGGAAAAATTCCAAGCTGGGCAAACCGATGCCGGTATTGAAATGCTCACAGAATACTTAAACGAACTAAATAGCAACGATCTTGAACCAGGCAAAATGGCATTTCTAAGAAGGCCAGTCGAATCAAGACTCCAACACTTCAAGCTTATGAAAGCTCAAAAAGAAATGCTTGCCAAGGATGGTGGGCAAAAAGATAAGATCAATGCAATCGGGCAAAAACAACTTGCTGATGATAACAAGCAGAAAAAAGTTGCAGACCTGATGAAGCAATTCAATCAGAACTTCAAAGAAGGCAAATATCTTGAAGCTGAAAGCTATGCTATGAGAGCACATGAATTAGATCCAGATAATGCCATGGCTGCTGCAGGTATGAGCATGGCCAAGACTCAGAGAAGCATCAATGTTGCAAAGAAGCTTAAATCTGACAAAGAAACATTCTTTCTGGATGGACTTAACGCAACTGACAAAGTGGGACCAGCTTTGGAAATGGATAAGCCACTTGATACAAATCCAGAAATGGCTGATCGCCGTAACAAACGCAAAAACCTTACTTCCATCACCAGCACCACAAGGAAGAGTGATAAAGAAAAGGAAATCGACAGCAAACTTAGCATGCCAGTTAATCTCAATTTCAACAACATTCTACTGAAGGATGCAATTGAAGATCTTCGAAGCTTTTACGGCATTAACATTGTGCCTGATATGCCCGCTTTGGAACAAGAAGGTATTAGCCTCGACAGGCCTGTAAGCCTAAAACTAGAACAAGTATCACTTAAGAGCGCATTGAATCTTCTGCTTCATAGCGTCCATCTGACCTATGTAATTAAAGATGAGGTTCTTCAGATAACGACAGAATCCCACGCAAGGGGTAAGCTTCAGACTGTTACCTATCAAGTTGCAGACTTGGTGATCCCAGTTGAAAACTACGTCAATCCTTTGCTTACAAACTCTCTTTCGCCGATCCTTGGGATCTCTGCCAACCAACAACCTTCTAACAGCAGTGCTACCACTCCATTGATGAGCCCAAATAGCATGACAGGTGGCACACCAACAGGAACTCCATCTGGAACATCTACGAATGGTAATGTTTCAACTACTAAGAAAAGCAACCAGACTATGGAGGAAATGCTGATTAAGTTATTAACCAGCACAATTTCCCCCCAGGCATGGAACAACATGGGTGGCCCTGGAACGATTGAGTATTTCCCATTAACCATGTCATTGGTTATCAATCAATCGCCTGATATTCAGGAACAAGTTGCAGATCTTCTTACCGCACTTCGAAGATTGCAAGATCAGGAAGTTGCAGTTGAAATACGCTTCATCAGTATTGCTGAAGATTTTTACGAACGAATTGGTGTAGATTTTAATCTTAACATCAAGACGGACAAAAATACTCAACGATTTGAACCCCAGATTCAATCCGGGCAGTATAAACCTGCAGGCTATATTAATGATCCAAACTTTGATCGTATGATTGCTGGTATCACGCCCTCTGGTAATTTTACCAGCGACCTTGATATCCCAATCAAACAATCATCTTATCCGCTTGCAATGCCCTCTTTTGGTGGCTACTCAGGCTTGCCTGGTGCTGGCGGTCTTGCAATGGGTTTAGCGTTTCTTAGTGATATCCAAGTCTTCCTTTTCATGGAAGCAGTTCAAGGTGATCGAAGAACCAATGTTATGCAGGCGCCTAAGTTAACTATGTTCAACGGTCAAAACGCCAACATTATCGTTGCAGAAAATCAGTTCTTTGTGACAGGTGTTAATGTGTCGACTCTTATCAACGGCAATATCACCTTTGCCCCACAAGTTCAGGCTTTCCCTTTTGGTGTTTACATGAATGTACAGCCACTTATTTCTGCTGATCGCAGAACGGTAAGGCTTAACATTCCTGTTACCTTGACAAACTTGGTACCTGGACCAGTATCGCTGTTCCCTGTTGTGGTACCGATTTTCCCAAGTAGCAGCGCGCTCTCTACCAATCCTGGTGATCCAATCACCTTCACCCAATACATCCAACAACCTGTTATCAATACGATTGCAGTACAAACAACCGTGTCGGTTCCAGATGGTGGAACGGTTCTAATGGGTGGTATCAAGCGCTTGTCAGAATCTAGAAATGAATATGGCCCTCCAGTTTTAAGCAAGATCCCTTACCTGAATAGGCTTTTCAGAAATAACTCTTACGGAAGGGAAGCTGAAAGCTTGCTGATCATGGTTACTCCTAGAATTATCATTCAAGAAGAAGAAGAGTTCTACCAGACTGGCTACAAGGCTCCACCAAATGTGAATCCTTAATCCTAGAAATCAAACTAAAAGGCGGGGTGCTTAATAGCACTCCGCCTTTTTCATTTAACACAACTGTTCAAATCAAAGTTCAATCAATTGTTTTCACAACATTTAAGTCCTTGTTATTGTTCCGGTATAGCACAACAAAAAGGCACACTATCATTAAAATAAAAGCCCAAACATAACACCCATACACTTGGGCTTCCTTCGCGAAATCATCTTCGAGAAGGCCCGTGCTTGTAAGAGTCATCAACAAAGTTGCACCAACAATCGTAAAAACAGGGAGAATATAGTTGGTTTTAGCTTTCAGGCATGTTGCAAGAAAATAACTTAGAACAGCAAAAGGTAAAATCAATGTGACACAATGATGCTTCCATGTTCGTTCACTAAACAAAAGCATTCCAAGTACAATGATTGCAAATTCTGCCGCTAGGGCCCATCCTCCACGGTTTTTTTCAGGCGTTCTGCAACATAAAATCACACCTAAAGCAAAAAGCCCAAGAGATGCCTTTAAAACCAATCGAATAATCGGAACAGGAAGATCGAGCACATTATGATATTCCAATGGGGTATAAACCCCTTCGACA
>DBCB01000256.1 GCA_002303765.1 Planctomycetaceae bacterium UBA969 | reverse complement strand
AGGGGTGGGATGGGGGTGGTGTATAAAGCATGGCAGAAAAATCTCGGGCGCATGGTGGCCCTGAAAATGGTACTTCGAGGCGGTCACGCAAGGCCTGAAGAGATGGCAAGATTTCAAGCAGAGGCAAAAGCCATCGCCCTGCTTGAGCACCCTAATATTGTTCCCGTTCATGAAGCAGGTATCTACGAAGAACAACCTTATTTCAGCATGCGATTTGTCGAAGGGCAGACCCTAGCTACAATTCTGGCACAAGGCCCAATCAAACCAAGAGATGCCGCTTCGCTGATTGCCAAGGTTTCCCGCGCGGTTCATCATGCTCATGAAAGAGGAGTGTTGCATCGAGATTTAAAACCTTCCAATGTTATCATCGATCGCGAAAACCATCCGTTAGTTACCGACTTCGGCCTTGCCAAAAGAATCGACCTTCCCGATGACAATCCATTGACCCAACCGGGCGCAATTCTTGGCACCCCGGCCTACATGGCCCCCGAACAAGTCAGCAGCAGTCGAGGGGTCGTTGGCCCTGCGAGCGATGTGTACAGCCTCGGGATCATCCTTTACGAAACACTTACCGGCAGGCCGCCCTTTAGAGCTGCTTCTCCCGTGGATACTCTTCTGCTGGTGCTTGAGCAAGATCCTGTAAGGCCAAGGCTTTTGAACCCGAAGGTGGATCCAGATCTTGAAATGATCTGCCTTAAATGCCTGCAGAAACAAGCTGACCTTCGCTATAGCAGCGCTCAAGATCTTGCAATCGACCTCGAGGCTTGGGTTCGAGGCGAAACCACTTCTGTTCGTTCGGGCAGCCTAGGATCGTTCTCCAACTTCTTCAGCAGAATGTTGCGAGATACTCATCACGCTATCGTTCTTGAAAACTGGGGTTTGCTTTGGATGATGCACAGCGTCATGATTTTTTCGCAGTGCGTTGCAACTTGGTACATGGGTCGAGTTGGGATTAGCAGTCCCTGGTGGTACATCTTGCTATGGGGCGGCGGTTTGGCCTTATGGGGTGCAATATTCTGGGAGTTGCGCAAGCAAGGAGGGCCTGTTCTTTTTGTCGAAAGGCAAGTAGGCCATATCTGGGCTGCTGCGGTAATTTCTACCATCGGAGTGTTTTTTACCGAAATATTTTTAGGCATGCCAGTGCTTACACTTTCACCCATTCTAGCTATCATTGCGGGCACTGTGTTTTTCACCAAGGCGGGCATTCTGAGTGGAGAATTCTATCCGCCCGCCATTGCACTTTATCTCACCACAATCCCCATGGCACTTTGGCCCGAATACTGCCAGCTTATTTTTGGTACCGTGAGCGCCTTGTGCTTTTTCATTCCTGGATTGAAGTATCACAAATTACGATTGCGATCGCGCCTTGCAAGCAACCGTGGCGATGGATCGGGGGGTAGTTCTCAGAACAATTTGGTTACGACCCAGTCTGCAAGATGACGGCCTCTTCGGGTAAGGCTTAAACTTTCGCCATCGTCTTTCAGCAGGCCCTGCTGCACAAGGTAATCTTTCTTGGGGCCCGTGATTTCATCAAGATGAAACCCAGTGCGCGTGAAAAATCGTTCGCGATTAGCACCTTGCATTCTTCGTAGATTCAAACCCAGCGTTTCAACAGCCTCTTCACGTGGTTCAAGTTGTTCTGATTGAAATATTGTTTCCTGCCCGGATAAAGATTTTTGAATATACGAATCTAGATCGCGTGTGTTCACTTCGCGCTTGCCCGCCACATATCTTGCAGCACCCATGCCAAACCCATAATAAGCGCTATTTTCCCAATAAACCTGATTATGCCAGCATCGCTTGCCCTTCTTTGCAAAGCTTGATATTTCATAATGGTCCATCCCTTGGCCTTCCAGCATATCGATCGCAGCTTCGTAATGCGCCAACTCTTCTGTATCTTCGAGTGGAATGATTTCACCCCGGTTCATTCTTTTCCAAAGAGGGGTGCCTTTTTCATACGTAAGGCCATAGGTGGAAAAATGATCGGGGCTCAATGCGAGACCACGGGTAAGATCATACTTCCAAGATTCAAGCGACTGCCCTGCCGAACCAAAAATCAGATCTATGCTAATGGAGGCAATTTTAAACTTCCGAGCATCTTCAATGACTCGCTCGACCTGAGGATTTTTATGTTTGCGATCCAACAATTGCAGCACGGGTTCTTGAAATGATTGCACTCCTAAGCTAAGCCTCGTTACTCCATAACTTGCAAGAACTGCAAGTTTATCTTCCGTTGTGGAATCGGGATTGGCCTCGATCGAAAACTCCGCTTCACCAGTCAATGGCAACCATTGCTTTAAAATTTTGCATAATCTTTCCAACTGAGTAGCGTTAAGTTCGGTTGGGGTGCCTCCGCCTATAAACCATGACTGCACTGGATGCGGTCGCCCGAGCTTGGAGATTTCTTTTTCGAGGGCATCGAGATAATTATCCCTAATTGCATCTTTACCAATTGCGATAGCGAAGTCACAATAACCACAATGTTGGGCACAAAAGGGAATATGAATATAAGCAGCTTCGGGCAGTCGCCAGTTTGGAATGGGATTATTTGTCTGGGTAAATAGCACGCTTAAAGTTCCCGTTTGAAAAAATCCCCGAAAAATGGTAATGACAATATCAATGTAGCAAAATCCAAGGAGAGGAAAGAATGAAACTATCAGGAAAAGTGGCACTTGTAACCGGGGCATCATCAGGAATCGGTCGGGCTTCTGCAATCGCCCTTGCAAAAGAAGGTGCAGATATTGCGCTTAATTATCTCACGATGCCTGAATCTGCAGAAACAGCTAAAAAAGAAATCGAAGCACTAGGAAGAAAATGCCTGCTGTACCCTGTGGATTTGGTGGATCATGCCGCTGTTGAAACCATGGTTTCCGATGCAGTGAATAAACTTGGTAAAATTGACACTCTTGTCTCCAGTGCGGTTTTTAGTGATCGCGAAATGTTCCATATTGCAGACATGAAAGGCTTCCACAAAACCATCGATGTTTCTATGTGGGGAGCTTTTCATGCCTTAAGAGCATGCACCAACCAAATGTTAAAAAAAGGTAATGGCGGTAATGTCGTAATTGTAAGCTCGCCCCATGCAGTTGTGCCCTACCCTTCTTGCATGGCCTACAACATGGCCAAGGCGGGATTGGATATGATGGCAAAAACAGCAGCTATTGAACTAATCAAACACAACATTCGGGTTAACATTGTTTACCCAGGTTGGACCGATACACCAGGCGAGCGCAAATTTTTCGCAGAAGATACCTTACAAAAAGCAGGCTCATTCCTGCCAATGGGGAGACTGGCCCAACCCGAAGAAATCGCACGGGGCATCGTATTCCTCTCCGATCCGGATTCTGCTTACATCACTGGTAGTTTGCTCACCATCGATGGGGGCGGGATGCTGCCTTGGTGGTCCAAGCGAGGCACCGGGGATTTTTAGCTCCCATCTTTTATTGTGTTAATTTGCCCAATTTGTTACCGTGACTAATGATGAGTCTATTATTAGGGTATACCTGTTGAATTTCTCTGGGGAGTCAATCATGTTCAAAAGATCATTGGCGATGGCTTTTTTCGCCTCTTTTTTAAGCTGTCTTCTTTTCTCTTCCGCAATCAAGTCGATCGCTGCTGAAAATCTTGTCAAAACCGATTGCGCCATCGATTGGATCCCAAAATCATCAACAGCCTTCGGCATCATGCTAAAAAACAAGGAACAACTCGATCTTGTTTTAAACAGCAAAGCATTCAAAAAACTCGCAGAACTTGGCGCAACCAAGATGTTGATTGAAAAGTTCAACGAGGGGTTCAGTGGTAACGTTGATGATGCAAAAAAAGAACAAATGAGCAAAGCGCTTAAAATTGCAGGCCAGCTTTTTTCTCATGAAGTTGTATTAGCAACCGGCCCCAATGCTCCTAAATCACTTGGTGCAATCATTGGTGCTTTAACTGCAGGCCAAATGGCACCACTTACACTAATTATGCAAGGCAATTTCGATCAAGATGCCATTAGTAAGGCACAGGGAGAAAGCATCATTCAAGCATTGGTTGAATCTTCTGGCGAGCTTAAATTTCCGGAACTTTTATTAGCATTCAAATTGAAAGATAAAAAAACAGTCGAAGATCTAATCAAAAAGCTTGAAGATAAACTTCCAATGCTCGAAGCGGCTGAGCCTAAATTTAAAGGCACTGCAAAAAAGGAAAAACTATTAGGCACAGACTTCCTCACCCTAAAAGTTAAAGGCAGTATGTTTCCTATCGAGGAAATCGATCAAATCCCTGGAGTTGAAGAAGGACAGCTTAAAAAGTTCAAGGCTGATCTTGCAAAACTAACATTTGCTGCAGCCATCGGCATTAAGGGCGACTATCTTATTGCGACGATGGGCCCTGATTTAACTTATCTTTCAAGCATTGGTAAGGGTGATTCCATCGCTTCGATAAAAGAAATGGCACCTTTAGCAAAGCATGCAGGCAAGAACATTCTTGGGCTTCAATACTACAGCAAAGAATTTCTGGAAAGCGCCCAAAACTTCGGGTCCGACCCTGAAGAAGCAAGCAAACAAATCAAGGAAATGATTGCTGGAGCAAACCTGCCCAAAGATATTTCAAAACGGGTTGAAAAAGATGTCGATGCCCTGACCAAAGAAGCTTTCGAATTCGCTCCTAAAATTGGTGCCCGGGTTGGCGTAACTTTCTTAAGCAACAAAGGTTGCGAATCAGCCAATTATGACTTCAGTTCAAATATGCCCATGGATGGTTCAAAACCATTGGGTTTGCTGCAAAACTTTGGCGGCAATCCGATCTTTGCAGCCGTGCTTCGAGGCAAAGATATTGAAAAAACTTGGAACTTCGCTTCCAAATGGGGCGCGATTGGTTACAGCTACTTCACTGAATTTGCCCTACCCAATGTTCCAGCGGATCAAAAAGAGCAAGTAAATGCTTTCCTCAAAAAACTTGAACCTACCATTGCAAAACTTGCGAAAATTACTGCATCTGATTTCATTCCTGCAACAAAAGATGCACAAATAGCTTTTGTTCTTGATGGCAAATTAGGTAGCAAGCAATGGAGCGCAATGCTTCCAAAATCCAAAAAAGACCTTTTTGTTCCTGAGCCTGCATTTATTCTTGGCATCAGCGATGCAGAAAAATTTGCTACGGCCTTGAAAAGTTACCGCGAGGGAATCAATCAAATCATCAAAGATGCTGCAGGGTTTGACCCCACAGGAACTCTTGCTGCAATCAAGATTCCAGCACCCGAAGAAAAAACTTTAAAAGAAGGCAAAGCCTACTACTACCCAATTCCTTTGCTTGAAGATATCACCAAAAAACTTCAACCTGCAGCAGTAGTAGGGCCGAATTTTTCTGCAATCACTTTCTCGTTTGAACATGCAGAAAGATTGCTGAATAAAACACCACTCACTTCCGAAGTTGCGAAACTTGCCAGCATTGAAAAGAACCTCGCTGGGTTTTGTATTTTCGATAACACCTCACTTATGGGGATGATCAATCCATGGGTCGAATTTGGTTTTGAAATGATGCCTCCGGGCATTGATGAAGCGTTTGGTGTAAAAAAACAGGTCAAAACCTTCTTTGAAGTTATTGGCACCTGCAAAGGAACTGTCTGCACTACCTTCATGGAAGATGGCATCTGGGTTAACCATTCTATTTCGGTTTGGAAAGACCTCGAATAATCTGACTTGGCGTAAGCAAAGGCTTCATGCTTAATTGCATGGAGCCTTTTATTTTTTAAATTGCGCCTGCAGCCATTCTTCTATTTCTTCGATATATTTTTGCGGTTCAGGTTCAAATTCGAAGGTGTGATGCGCCTCGGGGTATTCTTTAATGGTTAGGGAACCCGAGGCAAAGCGTTTGACAAATGCAATCGTCTTTTCATTGTCAATAATTTTGTCCTGCCCTGCAATTAGCAACAGAATGGGCATACTGATTTTTGTCCTGAAAATTCGCAGGTAAAAATCCAACCTCACGCTATCTAAAAGAAATCTCGCAGTTGCCTTCCTTAATGCAAGTGGATCTTCTTTTAGAAATTTTTGAGCAACAGGGTTCGAGGTAAAAAGTTCTGGGTCGTTGAGTGGGATATTAAAAAGTCTGCGAGGTGCAAATAAACTTCCCAGAGCGATAAAAAATCGTTCCTTGCGTGTGGGATGAACCTTGGGGCAAAAACCTGGAGCAAGGAGAATGAACCCATCTACCAGGTTTGCCATGCGAATTTCCAACCCAAATGCAATCTTCCCGCCCCAAGATATCGCCCCAAGAATTAAAGGCGTTGATCCTGCAATCTCTTTTCTTTGATACTGCAGAAATTCCTTAAGATCATCCAGCAAGGTACGAAAAGAAGGACTGTCCCCCCTCGAAACTTCATTCAGTCCACTCCCTCGCCTATCTAAAAACAAAACCCTGTAGCCTGCTTGAGCAAATTTCTTGCATGAAGTTTCATACCAACCACCATGGCTTTGAATTCCATGAATAAAGACGATCGTGCCCTTGGAGCTTCCTACGGGGTGAAAATGACGGTAATGAAGTTTATACCCGCCCGAAGTAATGAAAGATGGTATTTCAAAAGTAGTATCAACCACGAAGTATCTCCTGCCTGATCGAAACCCTTGCCAAGGCAGTTTCATCAAGCACAATTCCCAAGCCATGGCCTGTGATTGCAGGGGCAACTCCACCCCAACCAAAGGTAATATCTTTTTTGGATAACCTTTCCTTCACCAAATGCTTATCGTAAGACCCCTCAAGATAGCGGATATCACACACAGAACAGGCAAAGTGTCTACCTGCAGAAGAAAGAATTGCAGTCTCGCCCACCTGGCAACCTAGTTGATATTTTATGCCATGCCTGCGTGCATATTGCGCCAGCCTTAACGAAGGAATGAATCCACCGCATTTCGAAAGCCTGATATTAAAATAATCGCATGCCTCATGTTCAACCGCGCGCTCTGCATCGATCATCGAGCAAAGAGATTCATCAAGCATGATCGGGGTGCGAATTTGTGTGCGTATTTTTTTCAACTGGTAAACCTGTTCATGGGGCACGGGTTGTTCCATGCAGGTGATTCCAGCAGGTTCTAATTCTTGAATGCGCTGCGCTGCTTCATCAATAGACCAAGCCTCGTTGGCATCAACCCTGATGTCTATTTTTTTTCCGAGCCATTTCCGAATCTGCAATATCCTCTTGGCATCATCATAACCTGCTATGCCCACCTTGACCTTCATCTGCTTGAAACCATAAAGGCTGTATAGCAGAGAGGCGATTTTCATTTTCAAACCGGATGCAGAGGTTATCGCACCACTATAACGAACCTTATTCACCGGCTTGAAGAGATCACCCGCAAGTAACTTGGTAACCGAAGAGAGAGGTTCTTTAAATTTCTTTCCATACGCATCGAGCACTGCAATTTCCAAAGCACAGCGGGCAGCATTGGCGCTGCATTTACGATCATCTTTTGGGGCAGTGGGTAAGTGCAATCTTTCCGCCATCTGTACGGCCTGAAAGAAATCAGAGCAATGCTCAAGTTGGAAAGGAATCTGGGAGTTGCGCAGAATCTCCAGAGAAGAATCAATGGTTTCGCCCGTGACATAATCTCTGGGCAGCCCTTCGCCAAAACCGGTTGTTCCATCTTCCAAAGTACAACGGACGAGAATATTGTCGGTATCAGTTCGGGCATGCGAGGCATGCTTAATCACGCACTTTAAAGGAATACGAACATGGCTAATTGAAACTTCCGATATTTTCACAAGACCCTCATAAAATTACAAATCGACTTGTTCGGCTCATTTTATTGCAAATCAAGTTCCTTGTCATCACAAAGATAAGCGGGAATTCATTTGCCTAATTTTGGATATTAAGCTAAGTTTAAGAGTGATTCTGGGAACTAGACAACAATGGAGGGATTTTCCTTATGTCTTTTTCACCTTCAACAACAGCTTCTTCTGCAGGGATTGCGCTTAGAAGTTGTCCTTTTTCGGCTTTACGCGATGTAGTTTTAGAAGAAATCGGCGAACGCGTCATCATTCATGGCACCGTTAACAGTTATTATTTAAAACAGATTGCTCAAGAAGCAATCATTCCATCACTTGATGGAAGAATCTTGGAAAATCAAATCCAAGTGATCAAAGAAAAAGCTGGTTAGAAATCCAATTGCATACCAACATTTAAGCCATTGATAATTAAATTAGAATTGTCAAAGGTAAAGGCTGGTATTTGAATAGTTTGTGACGATGTCTGCTGTTGAACTGCCAATCCAGAGTAATTACTTTGGGTAGTGTAAGGAATTAACTGCGTTTGATTCGACGCACGAAGCACATTAGCCATCATAAGAAAATCATACCCAGCAGTTATTTTCATTCTATCAAACAACCTATATCCAAGTTTTAAATTAAGCTCCGGAATAAATCCAAACTGGTTCCTTGAATGTCGGCCTACATCGTAAGGGGAGAATAATACTCCAGCAGCGTAATTTTGTACTTGGGTTGAAGTTGTGCCATCGCCGTTATTAACATCAAATTTCTGGGTAGTACTAGAATTTATAGTAACCACTTGATGTTGGACACCGATCCCTAACTTTCCATTAAAATCAAAGGTAACCCGTTTGAAATTATAATTGGAATTGATTCCAATCTGCGGACCTAAAAAGTTATTATAAACTTTAATATTATCTGAACTTATTGAAGTAATTGACTGATACTGGGAAAAATTTGACTGCAAACCTTGTGCTGCATCAGGAGATGGAATTCCAGGAGGTTGAATTATATTATAAATAGAATTAACCCCCAAAGATTCATTAAATTGGAAGTACCTAAAGCCTAACAATCCACTAAAAAGAACATCGCCAAAAATCAGATCTCGTCCTTTTAGGTCAACTTCCCCACCGCCGACAAAATTATTTGCTGAAGCATAAACTTGCGAACCAATATTTCGTGGAACAACAATTGGAATAGTTGCCACTTCGGTATTAGCGTTTATACTGCCTGCGGTGCCGCCTAATGCAACTTGGGACTCTAAGCCAGTTTGAAAATTAATTGGAACAGTATTAAAACTTGTATTACTTGACAAATTATAACTAGAAGTTGGAATAATAATTGCATTTAGCAAAACAGACAAACCTGTATCCTGCTCCAAAGCTAATCCCCCGGTAAATCGCATCCCATTTTCCATTCCGTAATTTATTACTCCATTTTGAGATAATGCGGCCTGAGATTGCGGTGTAAGCGATGAATAAGCAATAAAAGAATTAGAATTAAATCCATTATCAATTGCTATGGGAGCCCCCACAATTCCGACAGGGACATTAAATACGATGGGGTTAACTGTCGTGTTATTCAACTTCCATGCAAGGTATTCACCACCAAGGAAAAATCTTGGGTATAAAGGTGCAGTCTCTTCTCGAGGAATTGCACCAATAGGTACTTTATCCACATCCACTTCCATTGCTGGTAAATCCAAGTCCTTCTTTTCGTTGGTAACTTGTTCTTTTTTAATTACCGCTGAACCAATCTGACCATATGGGCTAAGAGGCGATGGAACCTTACCACCATCCACGGGGGATTGCGCAACGATGGCAGACACCATGAGCAGCCAGGCACCTGATGCCAACAGCTTTTCTCGTTTCATTTTCTGCCACCCCTCCGACTTTATTACTATTTGGCTTCGATTTCCCGGCATCACAAGCCGGGTAAACTTTGCCATTTTTATGCATTATCCTGTATGCTCTATCGACCTTTTAAAACCAAACCTTCAAAATATATCGAACATTCCGACAATTCCGATTATTACATCGAGAAAATAGGAAGAACGGGAATCCTGGGGAAACCACTTTCCACTTGTTTCACTTTCTTTCTACGCTCGTCCTTGGAATCTGCATACAATATTAAAAAGGATTTATTCATGAAACGATTCATTGAACAGTTACCTAAAGCTGAGCTTCACCTTCACATCGAAGGGACGCTTGAACCTGATTTCTTACTGGAAAAAGCAAAAAAACATCGCATTCAGCTTCCGTTTCATTCCATCGCAGAAATCCAACACGCCTATAATTTCTCAAACCTGCAATCCTTTTTAGACATCTACTACCAAGGCATGGCTGTTCTCAAAGATGAAGATGACTTTTCCGAACTTGCCTGGCGTTACTTTCAAAAGGCCCACGCGCAGGGCGTGCACCATGCTGAAATATTCTTTGATCCCCAGGCACATATTGAACGGGGTATTAGCATATCAACAGTGCTGGATGGTTTATGCAAAGCGATAGAAAGGGCAAAGAAAGAACTGCAATTAAGTGTCTTTCTTATACCATGCTTCCTTAGGCATTTATCAGAAGATTCCGCCCTAGACACTTTTGCCCAATGCTTTAAGTTTAAACAAGTGATCACTGGGTTTGGGCTCGACTCTTCCGAGGTTGGAAATCCCCCATCCAAATTCCAAAAAGTATTCACCCAGGCAAAGCAGCAAGGGTTCCGCATCACCGCACATGCTGGCGAAGAAGGCCCACCTTCATTCATTGAAGATTCTCTGAACTTATTGCAGGCAGAGCGGATCGATCATGGCGTTCGTTGTTTGGAAGACGAGAAACTAATAAAGAGGTTGGTGCGAGAAAAAATCCCGCTTACTGTTTGCCCACTTTCAAACCTAAAATTAAAAGTAGTGAATCACCTCCAAGAGCATCCTTTAAAGAAAATGCTCGATTGGGGAATTATCGCAAGTATTAATTCTGATGATCCCGCTTACTTCGGTGGCTACATTGCGGATAACTTTGATGCCTGCGCTACCGCATTAAACCTTACCAATAAAGATTCTGCTCTTGCAGCAAAGAATTCCTTTATTGGTTCTTTTCTAGATGCGAATACAAAGGCTGCATATCTGGCAAAACTGAAATCGTACTGCGATAACAATGAAGTGGAACTGGGTTAACCAGCTTAGAATTTTGAATTGATAAGGACATTTGCCTTGCGATACAACTCTTCAAAGTCTGCCTGCAGTTTTTTTCTTCCTACAAACAATGGCCTTGCGAAATCTACCATTTGCAACACATCAGGCGCTGCTTGCTCTTTGAGTGCGATTTCCGCGATTTGAAACAGCAGGCTTAATCGTTTCTCAATTTCTTCCGGCTCCAATGCCTGAGGCAACTCCCTTAAAGCACTCCAGGCAGGAAGCCATTTTTGATTTTCTATCCCGCATTGCACTAACAATTCCCTCACAGGCGCTAGCTCAATTTTAGGGTTCATGGTTGCAGGCTGCATTTTTCCCAGAAGCTCTACCAAGAAATTAACCCTGCGAAGCGGAGCTTCCTTTCGGACAATGCTGTTCCATTCATTGATAAGTTTAAGATCTTTGCTTTTGGATAAGACCTCAAGGAATGCCTGCCAAGACTTTTCCTGAATTCGTGGATCACCCTCAGCGATAGCCGCTTTCCACAAAGTTGCAAGATGATTTACAGTACCAAAATCGCCTAAAAGCGTAGCACTTCTGGCCCTTACCCCAGCATCCAGATCCTTCAAAAGAATTATTTCCATCCGTGATTGCAATCGCAATTTATCATCTTCCTTTATGACCTTTGCCTGATTCACTGCGCGGGATACCGCACCAAGTATTCCAAGCCTGACCCCGATATCAGGGTCTTCCAGACCTGCCAATAATTCCTCTAAAACCGATATATCTGCAATTCTTTCCAATGCTTGCGCTGCGGTTTTTCTTACCGCATCCGCCTTATGCTTAAGTAATCCTGCAAGCAATGGAACAGCGGCAGGAACCCCTAACGAGCCAAGGTCTTCCGCAGCTTCCACTACAACTTCCAAAGCAGGATCGCTTAAAGCATTTTGCAACGCAGGAAGAACAAGAATCATTCGTGCCGCACCATCATTCCCCTTAGCTTGCATTGCAAGCGATCTTGCTGCAGCAGCTCGAACCGCAATTTGATCTGATTGAATAATAAGAAGTAAACGATCAAGACAGGCTTTATCATTCCATCGACCCAAGCCAAGCACTGCTTGCCTGCGTACCTCGTCGACAGGGTCTCTGCTAAAACTCAGTAGCATTTCGCCTGCTGGCTTACGATAGGATTCTTCACCAAGAGCTTCAGCCAACCAACCTGCAAGTAATAAGCGAACTGCAGGATCTTCGTGATCTAATAAGCCCTGAAAGAAAGGGATTTTTTCAGTAGGCCCAAGCCGGGAATAAAGTTGCTGGTAAAGAGCACGGTTTCGATTTCGCGAAGAATCAAGCTCACCCTCAAGCCTAGTTAATTTAGAATTACGCTGTGCAAGCCGTTCTTCAAGCCAAGCTTCAGAAGATAGATTTTTTCGTTCATCAAACCAAAGTTGCCAAGTAACACTATCACGGCCCAGATCTTCCCCGATCAAATCTGCAAGGGCTTGCCTGCTTCCAATCCTGACACTTTCTTTAGGATCAGTAAAAAGTTTGAGCAAAGTTTCAGCAGCACTTTTCTTTCCCGTTTTCCCTAGTGCAACCATAGCTTGCTGCCTGGTGCTTTCTGCAAAGCTCGTATTTTCAGCAATTTGTTTTAACTTGAATGCCCCCCTACCATCAACACTGGCGCCCAAGGCTTCTGCAGCCGACTGGCGTACTGCGGGCAAGTCAATCGAAAGTGCATCAATCAATTCTTCCGAAAAACGGCCATCTCTTCGTAGTTTGATTGCTCCAGTAAAGGCGGTAAAAACTTCAACATTACGCGGATCGCGCAGATATTGTTTAACGGTCTCGGTTGCGAGGGGGGTTTGCTGCTGCAGGATCAAATAAGCAGCTTGGGCCTGCAACTGCGGCTGTTTTTTATCTGCAAGAAGTTCTCGCAGGCGTGCAATATCGGAGGCAGGTTGTTGAACCTGTCCTGTCAATAAAAGCAGTGATAAAATCCAGCCTGAAATCATCAATTAATCCGTTTAAGAGAAAGTGCCCAAGGGGCGGAACCATAACCAGTTGGGGATATCCAGTCAACCTCGATTCAATCGATGTTGGTATCGCCTATTTTTAATGATTCGAGTATGTTTTCATAGGCATGCATGGAGAGCATTTTTGCCCAGCTAAGGAAGGCTTGATGTTAAAGGTATTTAAAAATCCAGTAATTCAAATCGCCTGCCTTTTAGTGGCTTGGGCCTTAGTTTGCCTACCCAATATTGGCATTTCCAGCCTTTGGGATATTGATGAAGGTAACAATGCGGAAGCTGCATACGAAATGATGGAATCGGGAAACTGGATTGTTCCCACTTATAATTATAATCTTCGTGTTGATAAACCTGCTTTGCTTTACTGGCTCCAGATCGCATCCTATAACACTTTTGGTGTAAACGAATTTGCAGCCCGATTTCCTTCAGCTCTGGGCGGCCTATTTTCCCTATTTGCAACCTACGCTCTCGCAACAATCATGTTTGGGGCGAGCACGGGTTTCTTCGCAGGGCTGATATTATTAGCAATGCCCGCTTGGGCGGGGTCTGCCCATTTTGCCAACCCTGACTCTCTTCTAAACGCCTGTGTTGCATGGTCCTTCTTTGTTTTTTTCAAGGGTTATCAAAACAACAATTCCACCTGGCTGCTTTGGGGCGGAATCATCACAGGCATTGGAATGCTCGCCAAGGGGCCCATCGCCCTCGCACTTCCACTACTGATCATTCTTTTGTTTTTACTCTGGGAAAGGCAACCCCAACGCTTGCTTTCCATTCATCTGCTAGGGGCTCTTTTTTTATTCTTTCTAGTTGCAGGCCCTTGGTATATCTGGGTGGGCGTAGAAACAAAATTCCAATGGCACAGAGGATTTTTCTTCACCCATAACTTGGGCAGGTTCAGCACTGCGATGGAAAACCACTCAGGCCCATGGTTTTATTATTTACTTGTCATCGCAATAGGATCTGCTCCTTGGTCCGCATTCATTGGGATGACTTTCTTGAACGCTAAAAAAGAACTTTTCCATACCGAACCTTCAAACAACACTATCATTGACCGCAGCGCAATTCGCTTACTTGCAACTTGGATTGCTGTGGTGCTTGTTTTTTTCTCAATCTCGAGCACCAAGCTTCCTAATTATATTCTGCCCCTCTACCCTGCCATTGCAATTCTTACTTCAAGAGCAATGCTTGCTTGGAAAAACGAAACCCACGCCTACCCTAACTGGCTGCCTAAGACAGGAATGTTAATTTTGGTTTTCATTGGCATCATCACCAGTCTTGGAATGATTCTAGTTTCAACCCAGGCAGATATTTCGTGGATCAAAGGAAGAAAAATTCCAAAGCTCGAGCAAATGGCATTCATCGGATTTATTCCAATCATGTGTGGAACCTTCGCCTTGGTGCTTGCTGCAAAGAAAAACCGCATCGCAACAATCGCAATTCTATGCCTAGGGTCGATTGGTTTTACGGGGGCATTAGGCGCATGGAATGGTTCAAACCTCAATGAAATCAAAGCCCCAAAAACGCTGTCTCAACTATTGCCTGAAGATCACCTAACCCGAGAAATTGTCATCGCAACCCACGATTGGTTTCAACCCAGCGTTACTTTTTATTGCAAGCGTCAGATCAACACCTTAATTTCCGAAGAGGAAGTTAAGCAATTCCTAGAGCAACCAATACCTGCTTATATATTCATGCCCGAAAAGAAATGGGATGCAATCGCACTAAAACACTCACTCCATGCAAAAAAAATTGGTCAGGCCACCGACTTCTATCGCAATTGCAATGTCGTGCTCCTGACCAATCAATAAGCTTTTCTACTTTAAAACCTACTTGCTCTTAAAACTTCCGATCGACATTTGCTTATCTAATTCAACCTTGAATTCATAGGTCGTGGTGTTCGCCTTGGTACCATTGGTTTCAGGCAACAAATTGATATCCCATCGTAATAAGTTGTTAGGTCGATCCTGCCTGAGATAAACAGGGTCGGTACTTATTTCAGGGACTACTTTTCCTAAGGTCACATTCAACGCTTCGTTTTCACCCTTGGGCAATCGATCCCAAAGTTGAACCTTCACGGCTTCCTGCTTAAAACTACTTAGAAGAATTCGGTACTCAAATTTCAAGACTTGGTTACCGCCTTGCATAGTACGTGATTTCTCAACTAATTGCCTTTGAACTTGTAATTGTGGATCGGTACCAAATCCCACGATGAACGATTCACCAATGGCCACTAAGGGAAGTTGCATCCTGCCTACAAAATCGGTTTCGGAATACATTGTTGCTTCGCCTGGAAGAAGCACAAACTTGCTTTTATTGGTCAGATTTGCCTGTTTATACACATGGGGCGTAAGCACTGGAACAGCTTTATAGAAATACTCTGGGGGAAGGTCTATTCGTGCAACTTCAAGCACCTGTTCATCATTTCTGGAAGGGATGCTGATTTTAGTTTCAAGCTTGTATGCTACATTTGGCCCCTCTCGGTCTGAATCCGCAGTTTTATTAAGATCAGTAAGAGTTTGTCGTTCATCCCCCAGAAAAACAAGATCTTTGGCCTGCTCCAAATTCCCGACATAATTAAAGATTTCGTTACTAGACTTTTCATCTTTTTTATTGGCATCCACCTGAGCTTGCCTGCGTAAATTCTTTGAAGCCTCCTGAATCTCTGCAAGAGCTGTTCCACTATTAGGCGACTGAGGAATTGCGATATATCCAGAAGAATTTGATAACCCTAGGGCTGTCCCTGGTTTGTCTGGAGGCACTACCCCACCTTTGGGTATTAAGCTTACTGCTAGGCCTTTTAAATCTGGTGGGGTTGCGTTCAACATTGGTTGCGCAGTTGAAAGAGTTAATTCAACGCCCGTCCAATCCTCGCCTGATTGCTGATGTACCGATGCAAGATACTCAAGCTTGACAGAATCCTTGGCAGTTTTCCCTGCGCGGATTTTATACTGCGGATGCCAATACGCTGCATCAACAAGGTAATTTAAACGCAATTTCCCTGCACCTGCATTTACTTTTTCAACCACAATAATTGCATCGGTTTCTGTTCTTACGGTGCCACTAGTTAGTTCCTGTAATTTTCGGGTTAAAAACTGAGTGCTTTTCATTATCTGTTGCGATTTCTGACCGAATTCCACACCTTCCTGAGCCCGGGCGATTCTCTCCATCTTCAAATAATTCGCCAACGCTATTGCTGTATCAGAATCCAACTTTCCTTTTTCGGTGGCATCGACCGTACTGGCACTTGCAAACCCTTCCAACTTGGTAAGAAATGTGGTGTTCGCAGTATTGGCAGTAATCATGGCTTGTACTTTTTGAGTTTCCATTTCATTCTTTTTTAGCTCTTCCTCAATCTCACGAACTTCTTCGCGCTTATCTTCCTTAATAGGCTTGTTGCGATACCGCGTTGCCAGCACTCGAATTCCTTCAGTACCCTCTGAATAAACCGAGGATGGTTGAACCTTCGAAGGCATGGAAGAAATCACTAATTCCATAGCACCCATCCCAGCAGGGATATCCACTTCGCGGGTTACAAGTGCACTATCCGAATAAATCGTGACTGCAACTACTTTGCTTTTTGCTTCAACAGGTTCTTTACCTACGTCTTTTGGTGCCTCCTTCATTGGGCTCTTTTGCTTTTTAACTTCTTGAGCATTTATTCCCAATGCAGACCAACCACCAACACAAAAAATAAGCGCAACCAATATTGCGATTTTAAATGTCTTTAACATAAAATAAGCACCTTTCAAAGTTAATCCACCACATTGACCCTTGCCGTAACACTAAAGCAACGGCTCAATGCTCCGAAAACAGGCTGTTTAATTCTGCTTTCAATCCCTGTTAATTCATAATCCGTACAATGAGATTAAGACTTACTCCACAAGTAAGACGATACACTCTTGCTTTTCTTGCAAAATTTGTAAGATTCTTAGTAATTCTTATTTAGATTTAGTTCAATTAACTGAGGGTGCTTCACATGAAATCAATAGTTTTCTTTTTAGCAATATTGCTACTTTCAGGATGTGGAGATGGGGTTACACTCTATCCAGCAAAAGGAACCATTCTGCTTCAAAACGGACAACCGGTGATTCAGGGTACTATCGAATGCGAGTCTGTAGATAATCCCAAGAGGCTAAATGCATCAGCAAGCATACAGAAAGATGGTTCATTTGAACTTGAAACTATGGGCAAAAAAGGAGCGGTTGCGGGTAAACACAAAGTGACCCTGATCGAACCCCCTGGCAATTCGGATTTACCTTTAGATAAACAACCCAAGCCTCAATTTAGTCCTATATACCGAAGTTATGATACTTCAGACTTGCTCATCACAATCAACCCCGATAATAATAACAACTTAAATTTGAAAGTTGCTCCGGCAAAGTAACTTAATAATCATCAATTATCTGGCCATCATCACGCAACGCATATCGCTGTAGCATGGTGGTATTGACCGAATTATTGATGGCTTTCACTCTTCCATCGCAAAATACAAACTGGCAAACGCCACTATGTACGCTGCCAAATCGAAATGCGCCTAATGCAGATTTCGGGTCTGAAACAATTCCATACCCAGGGCCAGCACAACGAACAAATGATTCTTCATCATCCCCATTGTATACAGATCCATCACCACCAATAGGCCCACCTGTCGTTATTCTACCTATACCTAATAGATTTAAAGGCACATGCTTTTCCCCAAACATCATCGTGTTGCTGGTTCCATCTGTAATATCAAGGATTTTCAACTGCCCCTTGGCCTGTGCTATCGGAATTCCCGTGGCAGTATTAGAAGTAGACCAAATTATCACACCCTTCGCAGTCCAAGTGTCGTACCAAGCCGGAGAAGTGTTATTATCTCCACCATTCCCTGCGTAATCACTTAGAGCACCAGGCACATTTACTGCACCTGCATTTTGGTCGCCATCAATGCTTAATGCATTGGAACTACTTCCCCTTCTTGCAGGGCATAAATACGATTTAACAATAACGCTGCGCGCAGCAAGTGAATTAGCCCCGTAGGTGGCTTGAAGGTTCCATAAATTAAAGCCTGATTGCTGCTCCACAAAAGGTAAAAGCAAAACTGCCCAAGTAGCATAATTATCCGCAATCCTACTAGGCGGGAGATAATTTTGAACATCATGAAAATTGTGGGTCGCAAGACCAAGTTGCTTTAAGTTATTCGCACAACTGGCCCGTGCTGCAGCTTCCCGAACCTTTTGAACCGCAGGCAGCAGCAAGCCAATCAATATCGCAATGATTGCTATCACCACCAACAATTCAATCAATGTAAATGCTAATTTTTTCTGCATGGGAAAAACCTTCAACGAGCTTGGAGCAAAACTTCTAAATTAAATTGTAAAAGGCGTCCACAGCTTTTTCAATGAAAAAGCCTTTACTCCAAGCCAATAAATCATCTACGCGGCCTTATTCATCATGGCTTTATCAAGGTTATGCGTATCCCGAATCAGATACGATGCTTTTCCCTGACTTTCAAAATAAGTTCGTGTCATCACTTCACCCAACAACCCCATGGATATCAATTGTATGCCCACCAAAACCAGCATCACGCTTAAAAGTAGCAATGGGTTTCCTGTCATATCCGTTTGGCTGTACAATTTCATTGCGATTGCTCCAAGAACGCTCGCAAAGCCTAAACCAATTGCAAACAAACCGCCCGTTCCAAGAAAATGCATGGGCCTTGTCAGATAAGAATAAAGAAACTTCACGGTAATTAAATCCAAAACCACCCGCAAAGTTCTCGTCAAATTATATTTGGTTTTTCCCGCAACCCGCGGATGATGCTTTACCGGAACCTGAGTCAACCTACCCCCGCACATTTGCGCAAGCACCGGAATAAATCGGTGCATTTCTCCATACAAAGGCAATGCAACCGCCAAATCCCTTTTCATCACTCGTATCGTGCAACCCATATCTTTTATCGAGCAACCGGTTACTTTCCGAATGATCCAGTTGGCAATAAAACTCGGAAACTTCCTTAGCCAAAAACCATCTTG
Organism: Planctomycetaceae bacterium UBA969; assembly: GCA_002303765.1. Lineage (GTDB taxonomy): Bacteria > Planctomycetota > Planctomycetia > Gemmatales > Gemmataceae > UBA969. The sequence continues at coordinate 2,957 of DBCB01000256.1, read as the reverse complement.
CCTGTTAGCTCGTTGACCAAGTGCCGCATCGCAATCTTCATTTATTTTTTCTAACAACATCGGCAGGTCTGAAGGATCATTTTGCAAATCGCCATCCATGGTGGCGATGAAATCCCCCTTCGACCAATCGATACCCGCTTGCAAAGCGGGAGTCTGGCCATAATTTCTTTTAAGCACAACCACCTTTGCGCGGATATCGCGTCTGGCAAGTTCTGCGAGAATTAGTGGCGATCGATCAATGCTGCCATCGTCTACATAGACAACTTCAAACTCATTCACGCCCGATCCATTAGAACTGGCACAGTATGGTTCCAAAGCAGAAGCAATTTTATCATGCAAAGCAAGAATATTATCCTGCTCGTCTTTGATCGGTATTATTACGGATAGCAGAGCCATCGTGCGATTCCTCCAATTCGGTTGACCCGGATATTTCGCCTTCCAACTGAACATCTTTCATGTCCGAGCTTGATGCGCTTCCCCGTGAACCCAGGTAAAAAAAGATTCCTATCATTCCTACTGCTACATAAACAGAAAAACATAGTACAGATAATGCAACTGCGGATGCAGGTGCGATTGCCAAAGGCGTCAACATTAAAACTGTCGCACCTTCCCTCAATCCCATCCCACCCAAACTTATAGGCAACATGGTCATCAGCGTAACTAAAGGCACCATCACAAAATAAAAGGGCAAAGGTATCGGCAGATCCATTCCCAAACCTATCAGCATCATGATTGAAACACTTGAAAGTTGCACCCATACAGACATCGCAGTGGTTAACACCAAAACATTAACATTCCCAAAACAAAGCTTTGCACTTTTTAACACAACCAGTAACTTTGGAAACCGAACTGAAAATTTTGCAATCAAGGGCAGCATTGCCAACGATCCAATAGCACCCAACCCTATCGACATCACGGAACCTTTAACCCACACGGGCAATTCCACAGGGCTGAAAATTGTTGCTATAACTGCAATTGCAACCAATACCAAAACACCGCTAAACCGATCTGCAAAAACTGTTAAAACCGCCTTGCTCCTTCGATTTTCAACCAAGTCATCTTTCATCTTGTAAGCCAGATACCAAGCACGAACCACATCGCCACCCACCGAAGTAGGCAAGGCAAGATTGAAAAACATACCAATGAAAAAGAACTTCATGTATTCATAAAATGTCCCGCCAAACCCAACTGCAGTAGCGAGGACTTTCCAACGCTGACAACTCAAAACCTGTGTAAAAAAAAGAAGCAGAAAAGCAGCAACCCAATAAGTGGGGCGTAGCGTTGCAAACGAATCCATAATCTGGCCCAGATTGACCCTCGTTAGAATCAATCCCACCAGCAACAATGTTCCCACTACTCGTACCAGCACTTTCATTGCACAATCACCTTTGCTTCAAGAATCTCTGAACCTGCCTGATGAAACGCTGCATGCTGCGGATCGCTCATGTCCAACCTTAGTAAGCAACTGCCACCTTCCATCAGAGGTGGAATCACTACCGAAATATCGATACCTTCGCCTGGTTTTACCACTGCTTGAAAATTACCCGCGAACCCACTCGCCAGTACCCTGCGATCATCCGTCAGCAATAGCCATTTAACTTTAATTCCTGCGTTGGTTCCAGGCTTCATTACCCATTCCCTAATCGATGTATTTTGCGCCCGAACCTTCAATAATTTACTCCTGCCTTTTTCCAAATGCAGAATCTCGCCATCACCTTCAATTAAATGTAATTCTGCAACGCAATCCCCAGGTACATAGTGCTTTTTTACCCATTCCCTGAATCGATCATTCGAATGGCCAATCTCGTTCTTTGCGAGCCAATCTTTATACAAAACAAAGAACTCATCAATATGTGCAGTCCTACCTATATTGAGGTGCCCATAATACGGACTCAATTGCCTTAACGCCTCATCGAGGCCAATATCTGTTTGCAATAACTCTGACATCACCACCGCCATCCCTGTTCTATCAATGCCCTTATGGCAATGAAACAACATGGGTTTTTCGCTTTGATCAATCACATCCACCAATTGATTAATGGTTTTGGTAGAAGGCAGCCTGCCTGCGGAAAAGCTAAGGTCTTCCTGCGATATATTGCAATTGTTAATCGCTTGAACCTGATCCATATACCAAGGCACCGTATCGCAACAGCCTCGAAGGTTAACCACGGTTTTGATGTTATTTTTCTTAATGACGGATTCCAGCCTTGTAGCTCCAAGCTGGGAGCAACGATAAAATTTTCCGGGCACGACCTCGTAAAAGTTCCCACCTAGAAAAATATAAACACACTTAAGAGATAGTAATAATATTAGTGCAGTTGTAAGTAACCGAAAGCCCAATACCCATCCTGCTTTTTTAGGCTTGCTTGCCTCTTCGAACAAATTACTTTCCGGCTTCAACGGCATCGCACTTCCTTGCGCCCATGATTCTTCCTAACCAAACGGGGATTGTGCCAAATCTAAATCTTTTCTGCCAGACCGGTTAACAAAGGGCGTCGCCCCAAATTGCCTCGCCGACTCCTCTTCCCTCGGTGCCCCAAACTTTGATATAAGCAACTGATTCATCGACATTTCGGGAGATTTTCTGCATGGCAGTAACCGCAAGAACTGATCAAAACCTCTGGAGCGGACCAAAAAGGCTGCTATTAGGGTTTTGCATCGGTTTTGTTTTACTGGGAATTAGCTTACGATTGCTGCGCTTAGCCCTGAATTTCCCACTCTGGGGCGATGAGGCTTTTGTTGCATTAAATTTCTTTGATTCTGATTTTGCCAACCTTACTAAACCCCTTAGGCATTATCAAATCGCCCCTCTTGGGTTTTTATGGCTCGAAAAAACCGCTGTTCTACTTTTGGGCACCAGCGAATACACCCTCCGTATCACCCCTTGCATCGCTGGTATTTTTGCATTCCTAATTTCTTTTAAAGCCGCCCAAAATATAACTCCCCCTAAAACAGCT
>DBCB01000255.1:22325-31229 GCA_002303765.1 Planctomycetaceae bacterium UBA969 | reverse complement strand
TTTCATCAGCGCTCCAACGCCATCGAAGTCAATCACTTGGAAAGGATCTTTCTTCACAAGATCATTTTCGATGTAATGGCGGATAAAGCTACCGTAATCATCACGGCTGATACCCAAAGTGGTCTGGGTAAGATCGTTGGTACCAAAGCTGAAGAACTCAGCTTCGGTTGCGATTTCCGCAGCAGCCACGCAAGCGCGGGGCAACTCAATCATCGTACCAACAAGGTATTTAACTCTGGTGCCTTTTTCAGCAAACACCTTTTCAGCAATGGCATGAACCAATTTAACCTGAGCTTTAAGTTCAGGGAGGAAGCCAACAAGAGGAATCATGATTTCAGGCTCAACGGCAATTCCTTCCTTGGCAACATCACAAGCAGCTTCGATAATCGCACGAGCTTGCATTTCAGTGATTTCGGGGAACACATTGCCCAACCTGCAACCACGGAAACCAAGCATGGGGTTTAACTCATGCAGTTCCTTGATGCGCTTCTCAATCGATTTGGGGCTAACACCAATCATCTTGGCAACTTCCTTCTGCTTATCTTTTTGATCAAGCGTAGGAAGGAATTCATGAAGTGGTGGATCCAAAGTTCGGATGGTAACAGGCTTGCCCTTCATGGCTCTGAAGATGCCTGCGAAATCGCTTCTTTGGAATTCCAAAAGCTTTTCCAAAGCTGCTTTTCGTTGTTCCGTATTGCTGGAAAGAATCATCTCGCGCATAGGCAGGATATGATCGAAAAACATATGCTCGGTTCGGCATAGCCCGATCCCTTCCGCACCGAAGGCAATCGCTGCAGCAGCTTGATCTGGTTGATCTGCATTGGTGCGAACTTTCAATTTTCGCACATCATCAGCCCAACTCATGAGTTCAGCAAACTGTTGGTAAACCTTGGATTCTTCTGGCTTCATGGTCTTAGAAATCAAAACCTGAACAACTTCGCTAGGCTTGGTTGCAACTTTGCCTTCCATCACTTCGCCTGAAAAACCATCGATCGCAATCCAATCGCCTTCCTTCAAGGTTTTGCCACCCGCAGTTACAGTTCGCTTCTTGTAATCAATTTTAAGCTCACCACAACCTACGATACAAACCTTGCCCATTTGGCGACTAACCAAAGCAGCATGACTGGAAGCACCACCAAAGGCAGTTAGAATCCCGGTTGCAACCTGCATACCGCGAATATCTTCAGGGCTGGTTTCCTGACGAACAAGAACAACTTGCGCATCTTCAGGAAGCTTGCCATTGGCATCGCGACTAAAGCTATTTACATAAGCTTCAGCATCATCAGCATAGAATTTAATTTTACCAGTTGCAGCGCCAGGGCCAGCATTGATACCCACTGCAAGCAAGCGGCCTTCTTCAACAGCTTTGCGCTTGGCTTCTGGATCAAAGATTGGCTGAAGAAGCTGATTCAAATCGTCAGGGGGAATACGGCCAGCAGAAATTGCTTCTTCCTTAGAAATCAGACCTTCGTGAACCATATCAACAGCAAAGCGAACACCAGCAAAGCCGGTACGCTTGCCATTGCGGGTCTGAAGCATCCAAAGCTTGCCCTTTTGAACCGTGAATTCGATATCTTGAACATCACGGTAGTGTTTTTCCAACTTGTTGCGAATATCGTCAAGCTGTTGGTAAACTTCAGGCATTGCGATTTTAAGTTCAGCAATCTTGTTGGGGGTACGAATCCCCGCAACCACATCTTCGCCCTGTGCATTGATCAGGTATTCGCCATAGAAAACCTTTTCGCCAGTGGCAGGATCACGGGTAAATGCAACGCCTGTAGCGCAGTCATCGCCCATATTTCCAAACACCATCGAGCAAATGTTTGCAGCGGTGCCCCAATCGTGTGGGTAGTTGTACTGCCTGCGGTAAACCACAGCACGGTCATTACCCCATGATTGGAATACAGCGCCAACAGCTTCAAGCATTTGTTCCATTGGATCATCTGGGAAGTCTTTGCCCGTTCTATCAAGTACAGCTTTCTTAAACTGCTTGACTAATTTTTTCAAATCATCGGTGTCTAATTCGTTATCAAGGTGCACACCTTTTTTCTTCTTCATTTTGTGCAACAAAAGTTCGAATGGATCTTCATCTTCCTTGGTTTGTGGCTTCATACCCAACACCACATCACCATACATCTGCACAAATCTACGGTAACTATCCCAAGCAAAACGCTCGTTACCGGTTTTCTTGATCAACCCCTTAAGGGTTTGTTCATTAAGACCAATATTCAAAACGGTATCCATCATACCGGGCATGGAAACCCTGGCACCGCTACGGCAAGAAACAAGAAGGGGGTTTTCTGGGTCGCCAAACTTGGCACCCATCTCGTCTTCGGTTTTCTTAAGAGCCTCTTCAATTTGAGCCCGAAGAGCTTCTGGGTACTGACGATTGTTATCGTAAAAATAAGTACAGACTTCTGTAGTAATGGTAAAGCCTGCAGGTACAGGCAGTCCAATATTGCACATTTCTGCAAGGTTGGCACCCTTCCCACCAAGCAAGTTTTTCATGTCTGAACGGCCGTCAGAACTGGTTCCACCAAAATAATAAACATACTTCGTGCTCATAATATCATAACCCCTATGTTTCTTTAGCGTTTAGCTCTTACCAACCGAGTCCAACTCAGTCCCTAAAAGGTACTATCCCTTTTAATAGCTATAGCTCATTTTTTACGAAGTTAACTTGGGTAAGTCAAAAAGAAAGAGTGCAGGATTCGAAGAAGAAATGACTTCATCGAAGAATGCACCCTAAAACTTACAATAATTATTCACAGAATTGCAACATTTTACATTAGAAATACTTCTGCAAGCACTTCATTTAGTCCTTCGGAGTTATTGCCACCCTCAATGGTTCCACCCAATGCTTAAGCTCCGGATTATAATAGAGGTATGCACGAGAAGCCTGCCCGCTATAAATTCCAGGCACTCTAGAAATCAAATCGAGATTCAATTCGATATTCTGCTCGGGGGCCAAATCTCGCCAATATAGAACTAACTCTCTACCTAAAACTTCAAACGCACTGAGTGAAGATCTCGAGCCATCCTCCGGAACCAAACACATCTGCTTTAATTGTTTAAAATCCTCAGGCAACGATAACCCCGCAGGCAATCCAACAACTGCTACCGCCATCCCCTGCCCCTTCTTTTCATTATTTCTGACCTTAAGCTTTAGTTGTAAAGTATCCCCTTCGTTGGCTTTTTCAGAACTCAGCCGGGTTTCAATACCAATAGGCAGCTTCGCTTCGCCAACGGGCTTAAGGGTGTTGTAAGCCCAACTTATAGTTGCGGGGAAAATATTTTTACCCGTAACTTCTAATCGAAGAGCATTCTCACCCGGCTTAAAATTCTTTTCAAGATTAGGAAGCTTAAGCTCCATCACCTCGGTTGCACCCGCAGCAAAAACAACCTTTGACATTTCTTCACTTCCCAAGAAAAAGCGGACTTCACCCGCCTCTGCAGTCTTCTTGTTGGCCTTTGTGAAAGCGATAAGAGCCTTCAACGCTAAAATGGTTGATTGTGTTGAACCAAAAGCGCCGCTTCCATTTCTTTGCTTACCAACCCAAGTAATTGCTTTACGAACAGGAAGATTAAACTGTGGTTCGTTGGCTTTTAATAGAGCTAATATTGCCAGCGCTGTAGTTTCAACTTCCAAACTTACGCCACCAGACCCGGTGATACTTGTTTTTTCAGCAACCAAATGCCCATCTTCCTTCTGCACTGCAACCACCTTTTTAAGCAGAACTATTGCAGTGGCACGATTATCTCGGTTTAGAAGTGCGTTGGCTACCAAGGCAAGGAAATACGGATCGTTGGACTTCTCCGCTTTCTCTTTAAGGGAAGAAAGCTCTTTGGAAACATCATCGCTTTTACCACTCTCGGTCAAAGACCAAACAATATAAGCGTTGGTAATATCATCAGGAGCTCTGCCGAAAGAATCCAACGCCCGCGCATTGCGCTTGAATCCGCCATTCCCATCCCGCTGCCCCATGATGTAATCCTGCGTGCGCTTGACCATGTTCTGATCCACATTTATCACCCTGCTCATGTCACGGAACTGCAACAATCCATAAGCGGTCAACGCTTCATGGGCAGGCGCAGTACCACCAAACCATTCGTATCCCTGTTTCTTATTTTGCGCATTCATGCATTCAAACGCAGTGAGTTTTGCATACCCATTTTCAAGAAGAGCCAAAGCTCGTTTTTCAATCTCAGGATTATTCTGATTGCTCTCTCGCAAATAATCCAACACCAGAAGGTTCGGATAATTGGTGGTCGAGGTTTGTTCAAAACAACCATGCGGCTCCGTTAGCATACCCTCCAAACCCTTCTGAAGATCCGCAAGCACGGATGGATAAACCCTTGCACTTACCTTCAAAGTTCCAGGGATAATCGATTCGGGCAATTTGATTTTTGAAACCATCGTGCCTTCAAGAGTATCCGAATAAGCATCCGCTACAGGAAACCCAGAAGACGAAACCTTGATGGTCTGCCTGATGGCATCTTGAGCAAACCCCTGCACTTTGCCATTAAACCCAAGGTTGATATCGCCATCCACAATCTCTGGCTTGAATTTATAAAGCTTTCGCAGAGTTTGATTGGGCTGGAGTTCAAGAGTCAAGTTTTCCTGCCCCTGCAAAAGCTTGAACCCTTCAAATCGTTCGAGGTTAATGCTTGCAGTTCTCTTCTCAGAAGAATTACTTGTAATTGCAAGAGGAATGATCACTTCATCACCTGCAGAGATTTCCAAAGGAATCTTGGGCTGCAACACAAGTGGAAGGCGAGATTCCAAAATGATTTTTGCAGATCCAAGTCTGCCATCCAAGGTATGGGCAAAAGCAGTTGCTGTAAAACTTGTAACGGAATCACTTAAGTCGAAAACAGCTTCTGCTTTACCATCAACAGTGATGATGAAAGGCTTCCAGCAAAGGGTTTCAGAGAAATCAGTGCGAAGCTCGGGCCTTTCGCCTTGCGTTCTTTCATGGGCAAATTCACGCACCACCATGGGTGATATCAGCACTTGCGCGCGTAATTGTCGCATTGGGGCTGCCGCCGCAGCACCTGCTGGCCTTGCAAACCCGTTTTGCTTGTCTTCCTGCAGCGCCTTCTCCATCAACATACCAGCTTGGGGCGCCCGTTGCTGTTCCTGATTAATGTTGCGCCGATCTTGATTCTGAACACCGCGCACTTCCTCTAATCGGTTGAGGTTAAAGCCTTTTTGATCCTCATTCAAATTACGATTTTTCGCAGCCATCATTCCAGGCTTAGCGCCGAAATTCGCAGCAACGCCAGGCGCTTGATTTTGCACATTTAAACCGCCCGCAAGATTATCGGCCTTCATTGCTAAGGGCAAAGGCATGGCAGCCATCTCTTTAGCTGCATCCATCTGAGGAAGGTCCATCATCATTGCAGCAACAGGCACGGCACCTGCATCCATAGCTGGGGGTGGCCCGTTTTGCATTGCAAATTGCGTAGCATCTTTAATCATACTCAAAGGGGAAAGCATCAATGCAAGGCCCATCAAACTAAAACCAAGCCCTATTGCAATCCTGCCCTTTCTATTATAAATCAAGCCATTAATCCCAAGGCCAGCAGCAAGCAAAAGGATCAAAGCGCCAACCATTTTAAAAAGGTTTTCCCTCAAGTTTTCAAAGAAGCTATTCCAAGCATTTAATTTGCTGATCGCAAGCAACACCGCAGGGGAAGGCTCTGCTGCGTTCTTGGCTTGAAGTGCTTTATCAGCTTCAGCCTGTGCATCGTTTATTTTTTTCTGATACTCGACAAAAATCTTGTCCACGGGCTCCATTGCAAGGTCTTTAGATTGGGTGGAAGACTGCCCAATGGTAACAAGTAAATTATCCGCTTCCTCTTTGTGCATTTGTCGAAATTTCGAAGGATCTTGCTCAGCAAAGCGGCGCCAACCCTGCGAACCAAGCAACAAATCTAAGGCCTCGGTTGCCCTTGGATGCTCGCCAAGTAAAACGTCCGTGTATTCAAGATCCTGCGATTTGCGAATTTCAGTGGTGAGAAGAAAATGGGTGGGCATGGTACGTGCGGTTTTCTCGTCCGCCATGGTTAGCACACTACGATCCACAACCCCAAGCATGATTATCGAAGAAGCTAATTTGCTAAATTCATCAGAGGTCTCGATTTTTAGTTTTACCTTCTGGCCTGGGACATAACTGCCTTGATCAGGAATCAACTTAATTCTGAGTGATTCCGCAGGGGTTCTAAAAAAGAGCCTTTCTGCAACGGGGATAAGCGTTCTAGTGCCGGGAACCGCAAGGCGTTCTTCAAAAACAGTCACCCTGCAAACTCCACCAATCGGATCAGAAAGATTAATATCAGCAGAAGTCTTGCCTTGATCCAAATAGATGGATTCCAACAACCGCCCCCTGCAATACACGCCCACCATCAGACGGGATTTAATGGTTGAATTCACTTCAACCTTAAGGGGTTGACCGGGCTTTACAATGTTATCGACCACACGCAAAACGGTTCCTGCATCTTTAATAGCAGGCAACTTGAAGCTACCCGCCATACCACTAGGACTGGTGATTTTAACTTCATAACTTGCATCTTTTTTCGGGGTTAGCTCAAACTTTCCCAAACCCTGATTGATACCTGGCTCTTTTTCATCGGTCAGGGTTTTTACCTGATTCAAAATCTCAACCCCGTTTTCAAAAACAGAGGCAACCACATCTGCTGGCTTGCCCAAAGGTGTTCTAGCCTGAAAATAGATTCTGCTTTTAATCCCTTGAATCAAGTCGCCACCCTCAGGGAAAAACTCCATGTCCAGTTTGTTAACAATAACAGGCACAGGCTTCACCAAGGTTTCGGTATTACCACCATCATCAAACACCACAGAAATACTAGCCTGACCTTTTTGAATAACTGCAGGCAACTTAAACTTCAATGCAACTCTTCCGGATGAGTCTGTTTGGAAACGAACCTGATTAGTATTGGGGTTACCATCCACCCCTATTTGCACGCCATCCAAGTTAATAGAAGCAAGCACTTGCTTACCCGACAAAGGTTTGCCATCAGAGGAAGTAGCCTTACAGTTGGCAATAACTTCATCGCCTGGCCCGTAAGACCTACGATTAAAATCAAGTTCTTTATTAATATTTGATTTTTGATATCTGTTAACAATGAATTTACGAACCTGATCAGGGAACCGGCCTGACTGATCCTTGACCGTAAGGATATATTCACCACCAGGCGCAGTCGGATCAATCAAGAATGCACCTGAACCAACTCCCTTCAAAGGTTTACCATCAGGGCCTTTGATTAACTCTGCTGGTTTATCTGGGCGTGAAATGCTCCCGCTCCCCTGCCCAACAACCTTTTGTTCCTGCGTAGGTGTCGTTAAAACAAAGTTGAGCGCAAAATCTTCGTAGGGCGGCCTTAAGCTGAAGCGCTCTAACACCAAGGCACGAAAATAAACGGTTTCGCCAGGCTGATACATCGGTTTGTCTGTTGAAAGATGCGCCACATAAACAGCCGATGCAAGCTGTAGGCCCTCCTTTATTTCAATCTGTGCGCCTGATTCCCTTTTTGCCGAAACGATAAGCGTGGGATTACTCCCTGCCCGCAATGGCAAATCTGGGGGTACAACAATCTGTAATTGCCCCTGCCTAGTAAGCTGGGATGCTACAGGAAATCTGGTTCCTGGATTTGCTTTATCTTCAACGAAAGCTTCAACCCGAGCCTCGACTGGCCTGCTCAAATTATCCTGCGTAAGAATCTGATAGCTGTTGGGTGCCCCAGGCTGCAAGGTCGCAGGCCCTGTTACCAATACTTTAAGTTGCTTTTTTTGAACTTCTTCAATGGCTTGATTTGCCTTAGCCATACCTTCGTTTTGTAATTGCACTACAGCTTTGGCTTTTACATTAAAGTTAGATTGAACTCTGGCGGCATATTGCTGATGATGCTCGACAACCGTGGAATTGCCTATGAAATCATAGGTACCAATGCCTGCGGGAATGCCAATACCAAGCGTAAGCACCGAAGCAACCGCCCACATCCAGATCCGGGCATTCTGCATACCGGGGACCGCAGATGCTCCATACTGCAGTATTTTTGCCTGCTGTAATTCTTTCGCAACATCTTTAGGTAGAGTAAATTTAACTTCGGGGAACTGGGCCTTAGAAGCTTTCACCAGAATCTCTTTTTGCGACAAAGCTTTCTTTAATTTTTCACCACATACTGCGCACTCTGCGCAATGGGAAGATAGCAAGGATTGATCTTGATCATCCAGCAAGCCATAAAGGTATTCGAACAGTTTATCTTCAGTATTACTACAGTTCCACATTTTAGAAATCTCCGGCAAATAATTTGTTGACCGCTAATAAGAATTAAAAATCAGGAAAGGGCCACCTTTAGTTTTTGCAGCGCAGATCGCATCTGCGTTTTGATAGTGCCTACGGGCCGGTTTGCAGTTTCAGCAATTTGCTCATACGTCATTTCAGCATTTTGCCTGAGCAGAAAAACTTCTTTTTCTTCGGGGCGAAGATCCATTAGAGCGGTGCGCAACTGCGCGACCATTTCGTTTTCTTGGAGCGATTCCAATGGGGAAACAGCACTTTTATACATCATGACATCCTCTTCGGGCATTGTTCGTGTTTTTCGCTTCCATGCACTTTTACGCAGATCCTTGGCGGCATTGATTGCCACTTTAAAAATCCACGCTTTTAGATTTAGCACATCAGGCAGGGAATCTTGTTTTTTCCAACACCGTAGGAACGCATCTTGGGCGATATCTTGGGCATCGTCTTTATTCCCAAGAATAAACCAAAGGGTACTGGTTAGTTCGTCCCTTATTTGATTAAAGGTTGCCAATAACCGCTCACTATTGGATTGATTAGTATCCAACTTCAATGGTGCACTTCCATCCTCGATGATGCTAGG
>DBCB01000255.1:16811-22225 GCA_002303765.1 Planctomycetaceae bacterium UBA969 | reverse complement strand
TTCCATCCATGATTACTACGAGAACACTTCAAGCTATAGGCGCCACAAAATCTTAATGATTTTAAGTAATTTTAGTTATGACACTAGCACAATCACTTGATTGCAGTTACAATAATTGGATGGATTTTAAAGGTAGAAATCCGTTTCCAAATGGAGTTGGCAATGAGTACCACGCAAGAAACGCTTAAGAGTTTGCTTGAAATTGGTGAAAGCAAAGGATTTGTCACTTTTCAGCAAGTGTTTAATGCTGTTACAAAAGAAAAGTCCGACCCCGAACGACTCGACAAATTATTGACCCTGCTCGAAGAGCATGGCATTGAAATCATTGACGATGAAAATGATGACTAATTGTCTCCGGTCTGCGCCTTTTGCAATTGATCCAGCAAAAACTGGATCGTTGGGCGGTCGGCAGGTGATGAAGATTTAAACGCATATACCACTTCGCCTTTTGCATCCACTACGAAATCCCCACCCAATTGAAATAAGTCATCCTTGGAATAGCCCAAGGATGGTAGCCATCCTGTTAGTATTCTTCCCATAAACGTCCACAGCACTTTAGGTAACAGAAAATCCTTCCACTGGGCAGAGCCCAATTCAAAAACCTTGTATGCCTCTTTTTGCGAATCGCTTACCAAGGGGAATGGCAGATTCAACTCTTGAGCGAGTTTAAACGCCTCGGCGGGTGAAGAAAAAGTGATTGCGACAACTGTCGCATTGATATCTTTGAACAATGGGTATTGATCACGGATATCGCCCAGATGGGCTCTGCAAAGCACTCAGCCCAAATGCCTGAGAAAAACCATAAGAATGGGGGCAGGGCCAAAAGATCCCAGCTCCCTGATCTGATTTTGTGTGTCTTGAAACTTTAACAATAAATGGTTCATTGGGTTCAACCAGGGTAAAACATCGAAATTAAACCTACCTATTCGACATTATAACCCCCATCTTCACATGATTAAAACTTAAAACACGAATCTTTGATGCAATCGTTAAAGTTGACACTTTCGTTACGTCGATAAAAACCTTGCAGATACTCCATGCCATTACCTCGATTGAAGAGAAATGGTTTTAAGCGGGAACGGGAAACCCGGGTGCGTTTAAGTTGTAGAAAGGTGTCCGATATGAAAACCAGAAAAAAACACATTGTAGGCGGGCTAATCGCTGCCTTATCTTTAAGCGTTACAGGCTGCATGCCCTTTTCCATGGGGATATTCACCCCAACGCCTGTACCCCCTTGGGTTACCGAACGTATGGAAGAAAAGTATACCCATCGGAATGATCACCGAACACCAATTATGCCTCCAATAAAAGAAGGCGCAGCGCCACCTCTTTGTGAAGATGCACCAGACGATGCACAAGTCATCAGGGCAATGCCACACATGGCACGAGGCTTCCCTTATGTGTATGAAGAGCACCGGGATGATGTTCAAATTGTGACCGAAAGGCTTGTGGACAAAATTGATCCACCAAGATTCTTCCCACTAGTTGGCCCCGCACAACTCCATCACTGCCATTGGAAAGCCACTATCTATTACACCGAAGTCATTGAATCAGGGTATCCGTTTCCTGTGAAAATCAAACGACCCAGAATTCAAGTTGTGTACATCGACAAGGATCACTTGCATCTTTATGCAGGAACCCCTGAACTTCAGAAATCTTTCACCAAAGATCTGGCTGGATACTAAACCTAGGATTCGAAATCTGCGAACTTTTGGAGAGACAGACATCATGCGCAAGCAATGGAAATTATCAGCGCAAAGACTTTTAACTTTGAGTGCTTTCGGAATCCTAACTGGGTTTTCTGGTATTGGTTTAATAAACGCAGCAGAGCAAACCAAGCCAGGCGTTATCATCGCCTCTGCAAAGCCAACTACTGATAACAAAGCCGAAGATTCTATTGCACTCTCAGAAGCAATGCGAATTCACATCGAATTCCTCGCTGATCCCTTAATTTCTACAACGGATATCTCTCCTTTAGTTAAAAACGGCAAAATGATTCTCAGTGGCAATGTGAACAATAACACTGTTGCCAATAATGCTGTTGCCCTTGCAAGCAGGCTTACAAGCTGCAAAGTGGTCAGTGAAATAAGAATCTGGCCCGTTTCTTTTAACAAAACCGCAAAAATTCCAGTGGAAACACTTCAGGCCAACACCAATAAAGTGGTTATTGCAGAATTCCAGACCGCCTACCCAAAATTATCAACTGCTGTTTCTGCAGATGGTTCGATCATCGTATCCGGCCCAGTAATTAGCCTCGAAGACAAACTCGAAATCAGCAAACGACTTCGTAAAGTTACAGGCTGCCAAAGAGTCATCAACAAAATGACCGTTCAACCAATGCGTATGGGAAACGAAACAGTGACCATGGTAAATAAAGATGGTACCAAGTGGATTGTAGGCAAAGATCCAACCACAACTCCCACCCAAGCAATTCAATTAACCCCGACTACAACAACTAGCAATGAAATCACCCAAGCAATCGTATCAACGAAGCCTGCTGATAAAATTGCACCAGCAATTGTTCCTACACAAAATATCGAGCAATCACCAAAAACTACTAACATCAAAGATCAAAGACCCCAGGTTCTTCCAGAAAGTCTGGTTCCAGTAACACCCGTTGCAAAGCCTTTACCCACTCCAGAAAAAGCTGTGGATGTATTCTCGATACCTAAACTTCCGCAGGATTGGACCTCAAAGAAAAGTGAACCAGTTCAAAAGAATGAACCTGTAAAACCTGCAGAAATCACTGCTAAAAAAGTTGTAAATGAAGATAAAGCAAAACCAGTCACCAAACCCGTTGAAGCTAAAACAACCAGCACAACCAAAGAAAAAACAGAGGTTTTCCCAAGCTTCCCGAACCTTAATAAGAAGTCAGAAAAAACTGAAGCAACTGACTCTACTTCTGTAATTAAAAAAGACATTCCCGTAGTAAAGCAAGCTACACCAGTAACACCGAAAAAAGAATTGCCAAAGCTTGCAGATAAAAAAGAACTAGCTACACCCAAAGTTCTAGCTACACCCAAAGTTCTAGTTGATAATGAAAACACAAAAGGCAAAGTGGAAACCGTAACAAAATCCGCTGCCAGAACATTCATTCCTGCTCATGATCCACTAGGTTCTGCGATTGTAAAATCCGATATGCTTGGTTTTCCTTCGGTGAAAGTGGATTCACCTGCACCTACACCTGAAAACAAAAAACCTTTAATTGCTGAAAAAATCCCAGCCCGATATGCAACAAACTCAGATAAAGATGGTGAATATAGCAGGCCCTACCTTGCAACAAGAACTCAGGTTAAACCCGTAACCAGTGAAAAGATGTTAACTGAAAAAGCTACCAACGTTGCAAGTAAGCCTGCAGCAAAACAAGACAAAATAGCAGAGGGCAAACAAAGCATAACTGTAGCATCACAATCTTTGGCTAAAAAAGAACCAAACTCAAACACTGAGAAAGTGATCGCGAAATCAGAAATTCAAGCCTCTACCGTTTCTAATGATAAAAGTAAAACCGTGCCTGCAACTACTGCAAGCAAAAAAGTGGAATCCACCACAAACGCCAATGTTGCAACAGGCTCGATTACTTTTGATTCAGAAGAAGATGCATCTGCACCTAAAGCGAATAGGCAAATGGCATTAACAATACTAAAAAAACAGATTGAGCAAGCCTGTGGCAAAAAAGCCTCATCAATCCAAGTAATTGAAAAGCCAGATGGCTCTAGAGTGCTTTTGATCGATGTAGCCCAAGGAAGCAAGCAGGAAGACTTGGCTAAAACCTTGTTTAGCATGCCCGAAATTGCAGAAAACAATGTAAGTATTGAATTTATAATCAAATAAATTATTCAATAACAAATCATTCCCGCAAGATGGAGCGCCTATCCCGAAAGGCGCTCCATCATTTTTTTCCTACCACAACTTTATTTAATACTTTTTGAATTTCCCGTTCCATCTTATCCGCTAGATCTTTAAAAGAATCTATGTCATCCATAATGGTTTTCGAATTGAAACGGATAATCCCCCGCTCATCAATCAGAATAAGCATGGGAAGAAATTCAATATCCCATTCCCGATTGATACTGCCCAACCCATCCCAAAATGAAGGCCATGTCATGCCAAACTGCTGCTGGGCTTTCACCAATGCAGTTTTATCTATGTCGGAATTAACACCCAGTAAAACAAAAGGCTTACCTTCAAATTGTTTGGCCAACTGTTTTTCGTAAGGCAAAAGCTCTTTGCATGGCCCGCACCAAGATGCCCAAAAACTTAATAACACAACTTTGCCCCTGTACTGGCTCAATTCCATTTTCATACCCGAAGCATCTTTCGCCTTGATTTCGGGCGCAATGTTTCCAACCTGCACCCCAACAGTCAAAGCCTTCGGCTCCTCAGCACAACCCGCCAACAACAGCATCCCAACTACCCAATACTTACTATTCATTTTGTCCCCTTTTTATGATCCACATTCATTTTTTTTACGCTAATGCTTTTAGTACCATTGCAATCACTTTGGATTGTGGCGAACTTTTCGGGTACTTATCCAAATCGCTTAAAGAAACCCAAGCCAACTCTTCGTAATAATCAGATGACCCTTTACCCGAAACCTCACCCATAAAAACTTTTACCGTTATTTTAAATCGTGTCACCGGATGAATCACTTTGCCTATCTCACGAAACTTTTTAGAAACCAAAGATGCATACTTCCGAGAAATAAGTTCCAACGCTTTCGATTCAGTCTCGCCTTCCTCTGGGGTATCATGAGGCACTTCCCATAAACCCGCCCAGCGTTGCCCAACAGGCCTTTTACCCAATAGAATCCTCTTCTTATTGACCAACACCGTGGCCAATTCTTGCACCTGTGTCACCACAACTTTTTTCTTCTTGATCGGTAATTCTGTTACAAGGTCGCTTCGCTTGGCAACGCAAAAAGGAGATAGAGGACACGAGTTGCACTTGGGGTTAGTCACCGTGCAAACCAAGGAACCCACCTCCATCATGGCTTGATTAAATTCTCCGATATCTCTTTCAGGCAATATTTCCTCTGCAGCCTCCCAAAGAAACTTATTCCCCAAGGAGGAATCCACATCGTGTACTAATGCGAAAAGCCGGGCCAACACACGCTTGGTGTTGGCTTCAAGAATGGGCAACTTAGTATCGAAGGCCTGGGATAAAACTGCGTTTCGAGTGTACCGACCCAAACCAGGTAAAGAAGAAAGAGCTTCGGGGGTATTAGGGAAAACCCCAGCATAATTTGCGATGATCATCTTAGCGGCTTGGTGCATGTGCCTTGCGCGCCTGTAATAACCAAGGCCCTGCCAAAGCTTCAATACCTCTTGTTCATCTGCAGCAGCAAGCGCCTCTACCGTGGGAAACGACTTCAAAAATCTTTCGAAATACGGTATCACCGTTGCAACTTGAGTCTG
>DBCB01000255.1:9628-16726 GCA_002303765.1 Planctomycetaceae bacterium UBA969 | reverse complement strand
AGGTCTCGTTTTCTTTCCCCAAACCAGAACAACAAAGCTTTTCCCAAAAGCTTTTTAGAAGCAGGCAAAAGAGATGGCTTTGGAAGTATTGTTTCCAGCTTATCTTTTGCCATGTACTACTTTTTTGGCCGGAATTTTGATAATAAAGCTGCCGCTGCATCTGAAGTATTTGCTGTAGGCTTTGGTTTTTCTTCAGGCTTGGCCCCACCCTCCGAAGTTGCTCCCGCTCCGCCTGCATCTTTTTGCGCAGCAGCCTCTGGTATCGCATCTTTCCATGATGGCTTCGTACCACTAGGTGCTTTATCATCATCATCAAACAACAAATCGTCCAAATCATCATCGCCTTCACCCGACGATTTTTTTGGTTCAACTTTTTCTTCTGGTTTTGCTGCTGGCGCTGCTACTGCGGGTTTCGCTGCTGGTGCTGCTACCGCGGGTTTCGCTGCGGGCGCTGGTGCTTCAATCTTTACTTCAAACAACAAAGGGCCAACTTTAACTTTATCTTTTGGTTTTAGTTCGAATTCTGCTGATATTTTGTTGTCATTTACAAAAGTACCTTCAGAACTTCCCAAATCTACAAGAAAAAGTTTCCCTTGTTTTACCAAGAAAGCGCAGTGCTTGTCCGAAACACCGGAAGCAGGCTTTAGCTGGCATGAAGGATCTTTTCCGATTCGAAATTCTGCAGCAGTTAGTGGAATTTCTTTACCCATCATTTTACCCGCAGTCAAAACAACCAGACTGATTTTCATTACAAAAACCTCTTAAGCCAAATGTCATAATTCGATCATCATCATACAATCATGCTACATCATTGCATAACATCTCATAAAATGATTATCTATTTTAAGGAAAGAGAGTTTAACAATGCAAAGAAATTCACCCAGTGTTTTAATAATGCTCCTGTGGCTGCTCGCATCTTCAGGCTGTACAGGCAAAAAAAACGCCACAAAAGCAGAAATCCCCGCTAATAAACCTACTATCGTAATCGCATGCCCTGAAGGCATAGCCCATGAGGTTATAAAATCCCAAGGTTTTGTAGTTTCTAACAGACTTGGCGCAGATCTAAAAATAATTACCCGAACTTCAGGAAAAGTACCCGATTCAGACCAAATGAAAGCCGATATCTGGATTATCAAACCTGAGGAAATTGGGGAATTCACCCAGTCTAATCTGATAACATTCGCCTCAGATTCAATTCAAGAACCAGGCGACAAAATCAATTGGTCCGACTTATTACCCCTCTATCGTGAAAAACTTTTGATTTGGCAACGAAAAATAGTTGCCCTCCCACTTACTGGAGAAGCACGAGTTTGCCTTTATCGCGATGATTTATTCAACAACCCCATCCACCAAAATGGTTTTAATACGAAATACAACACCCCTCTGAAACCACCCAACACTTGGTCGGATTATCATAGAATCGCACAGTATTTCTCGGAAGCTAATTTCAATTCAGGCAAAAGCCTGCCCGGTTTATCTTCCTCTGAAGAAGATTTCGAGAAAGATTTTCTGAGTTTTACTGCTGGTTACACCAGGCAACCCGTCAGCCCTTCCGAAAAAATGACTCCAGAAATCGAGAACGCAGTATTTTCGTTTCAGTATGATTTTCGAACTGGAAAACCATTGATCAACACCACTGGATTTGTCAAAAGCTTAGAGAAATACAAACTATTACAAAAGTTCCGGGCAAACTCCCCCGAGACAGAATCGGGCGCTACCTTCTTACAAGGCAACGCTGCCCTTACCATTGCAGATGCAAGCCTAGTCTACAAAACCCAAAGCAACCCAGCCTTGAAAGATAAATTCAATATTTGCTCCATCCCCGGGTCTGATGGTTATTACCCAGGCTCTTCCACCGAGTTCAGGCCATTACCCATAGGTAACAAAATCCCCTACCTAGGCGCTTCGAGCAACCTTGGTTGCGTCAATGCAAAATCCGCATCAAAGGAACTAGCATTCAAGTTCTTGATAGAGTTTTCTAGCCCCGAAATCGCAGAGCGCATTTGTGTTGAACCTACTACTGCTGGTTACACCCGTTATTCACAACTTGATAAAATAAGACTTGATGCATTTGGTTTGGATTCGCAAAGAACAGCAAGCCTACGCGAAACAATCCGAGCAAATCTTTCCCATATCGACATTAAAAATCCTGCATTGTGCAGCAGGTTGCCTGGCTATCAGAAACGACGAACCATTCTTGTTGAAGAAGTAAAAACCTATCTTAATAGCCCGAATGGCTCCGCACAAGAAACGATGAATAAAGTTGCACAGCGCTGGATAGAAATCGACAAAGCCTGGCCTGAAAAAGAGTTCCAAGCTTTAGTGAAACAAAGCGTCGGCCTAATCGCAGACTAGAAAATTAAAAGAGGACGAGCCTTTAAATAAAACTAAAAGGGTGCGGCCAACTTCTTAACTACCGCGATATGTAGAATATCCAAAAGGGCTTAACAGCAAGGGCACATGGTAGTGCTCGTCTGTCTTATCAACCTCGAATATGATCTCCACCTGCGGAAAGAATGTCTTGGTTCCCTGACCCTTGAAATACACCCCAGTCTCATAGACCAGCCGGTAAGTTCCTACCTGAAGCGGCTTCTTGGCCTGGTAAAGATCCGCTGCTCGCCCCTGTAGATCGGTCAAGCCCCGCCCCAATTCCTCCCAATTCTTCCCCGCTTGATACTGTAACACAACCGCTACCCCAGCGACTGGCTTGCCGCTAGCAGTATTCAGCACATGTGTGCTTATGGGAGTACGCTTTGCAGGAGGATTATCAACTGACTCTGCAGCATTCAGCAGCGCTGTAATCAGGAGGGGCAAACCAATAAGAGCAAAACTAAACCGTTGTGTGATATGCATATTGCCTTTCGGATTGGCCTGTGCACGGCATCGGCCACAAAGTTTATTCTAAGATCGCCACACAATTTAGGCGGCATCAATACCAGTGAATCAATCGGTTAAGGATTACTTCAACCCGGGGAGCTTAATGACGAGGCCCTGATTGAATTCTATTCCGGGTTTTCCTGTACCAGCAGAAGTTGCAATACTCAACGCATCCGGATTAATACTCAAGGAATATAATACTCCCGTAGAATTCTCGTGCGCTGCAACAAGCGAACCATCAGCAGGCTTCCATTGCGTAAGTACGCCCTTGCCTTTTGGCGCTCCACCAACTGCAAGTAATTGCTTTCCATCAGGAGTGAAACGGAGAGAATAAATCCAGCCTGGATGAGAAGCAGGTTCTTTATCAGAATTAGGAAGCCCCTTGTTAACCAGATTGCGAATGAACTTTCCATCCTGAAGATTCCAAAGTTTAATCACCCTATCCCCGCCCGCAGTTGCAAGAATGGTTTGATCAGGACTAATTGCGAGTGAGAAAACACCCTCTTTATGGCCGTTATCTGCCTCTTTTTCTTTGAATGCTTTTATTTCGTAAGCCATTGCTCCTGAAGGAACATCCCACGCCTTGATCGAACCCTGCATCGAACAAGAAATCAATCGTTTGCCATCGTTTGCCCAAAGCACACTATAAACAGGTGAAGGCTCGGCTTTGGTATGTGCATCAATTTCTTTAACCACATTACCCTTAGCAATATCAAAGAGCCTGACTTTGCCATCATGACAACCAGTGGCAAGTAAAAGGCCCTTAGGATCAAAAGCCACAGCATCGACAAAATTCGGATGACCGAAAGATTTTTGCGGAGCATCGCCTGCGATCTTCCACTCACTAAAATTACCTGCGGCATCAGCACTAAAAAGAACTTTGCCTTCCTTGGAAAAAGTAATGGCGTTGGGAATACTACCCAGATTAAGTGTCTGAACAACACTACCAAAATCAGGGGCCAAGGGCTGACCTTGGTTAAACGGAATCTGAAGCATCTGGATGGATCCATCTTCAGTACCCACTGCAACAAGTTGATCCTTAGCAAAGGTAATGGTTTTAACAACACCAGGAAGTTTGACAGTGCTAATAAGTTTAAGGTCGCTAGCTTGGAAAAATCTAACCTCAGGATCTAGGCCTCCCGTTGCAATCACTTGTCCGTTAGGAGAAAGTGCTACAACACGCAATGCATTGCCCCCTGCTTCGATAGTTTTATCAAGCATGTTCGAACCAAAATTCCAAGAGCGAAGAATTTTATCATCGCAAGCAGCCCAAACAACTTGGGCACCTTGACCAAATGCAAAACTACGAACCGGGAATCCCGTAACTAAAACTTTTGTGATCGCAAGATTATGAAGATAAAGAGAACCATCGGCTCCCACCGCATGAATCGAAGTACCATTCTGGCCGAATGCTACGCCACCTGCGAACCCCGCCCCCTCAAAGAACTGCTGTTCCCTACCCAACAAAAGATCCCAAGATCGGGCAATGCCATCCATGCAAGTGGTGACAAGCTTTGTTTTATCAGATGAAAAAGCAACCTTGGTAACATCTTTAGGATGACCCAAAACCCATAGGTCTTTGCCGTCTTCTGTCTGCCATACACGAACATTCTTACCACTGGTAACAGCGCATCTTGTGCCATCCCTTGATAACACAACATCATTCAAAGCATCAACTGCTAAGGCTTTATGCTTGAGGGTTTCCTTAGCGGTAGTAACATCCCACTTGTGAGGAATTTTATCTTCGCCAAAAGACCAAATGATATTATCCGCAGGGCCATACACCGCAGTTTTCACGGGATTCGTTCCCACATCCAACATTTTCACAATACCAATATCATGAGAGGAAAGAGAATCTTTACCCACAACCATGAGGGATCGGGGTTCCTGCAAGAACTGAAGGTTCTTAGCCTGCTCGCCAGCGATTCTAAATACCTCTTTACCCAACGTAACATCATAAACCCTGGCTGTTTCGGTAGTTTCTTTTTCAAGAACTATTGCAGCCTGCTTGCCATCCTGAGCCAATTCAAAAGAGGTAACCGGACCAACAGTCCACTCGGCCAAAGGTTTGTAAATATCTTGAGCAAGATCAGCAACAGCAAGAAAAACAGTTTTGCCATCTTTGCCAATGACTGCAACCGTGGACCCATCTTTTGAAGACTTGATAAACTTCACAGGTGCACCAAGCGAATTCTTCTCGGATACCATTTTGCCATCAGCATTCTTCACAAGTATAAGTTTGCCATCTTCGCAACCCAAAACAGAAACATCCTTGTTGATCAAGGGTGCGATCACATTAATGGGAGCAGCAACACGCACCGACCAATTAGCATTAGGGGACCAGCTAAATACACCTTTATCTTTAACCAAGCCCAAAGCCTTGGCATTATCTGAAGACCATGCCACTTCTAAAATCGGATCAGCCATGGGCATGTATTCCAAAGTGGTGCCCTCGGATGAAAACAAAGCCAAACCATAGCCTTCGATTGCAGTTAAAATCTTTTTCTCTTCATTATCAAATACAAGGGATAGGGGATTCCCAAACAAAGGAAGCTTTGCAAGTGTTTTCAAATCGTTGGCATCAAGAATACGAATGGATTTATCAGCCATTGCGAGCAGGATTTTCTTACCCTGAGGAGAAATACGAATCTTATTCAATGGGGCATCAAGAGGTGCAGAGGCAATTGGAGTAAAATCCGAAGCTTTACTTAACTTCAGTGTTTTATCTGCGCCCAACGAAAGCAACCCAGCGGGAGAAAACTCGAGCTTTACGATTTCTCCTGCATGAACAGGAACCAGCTTTGGTTCAGCTTTACCTTCGGATTCCAGCACCGCAATTTTACCATCAACCAGCCCAGCAACGATTTGTTTTCCATCATTTCTAACAACCAAGCTTCGCACTGCTGCGGGTAGTTTTACAGGCGGCCTAGTTTCCTTCTTGGTATCAGTTTTGATGATCTGCACCGTATCATTATTTGCAAGAACCATCACTTGTGCATCATGCGAAAAGCTTGCAACATTAAATGGTGTAGCAGGCTTGGGAATCACTCGGCCTTTATCGGTAGAACCGATCGCATTGCTGGTTTTAATAGAGCCATCGGGAAGAATCATCCAGATGTTTTTAGAAAAGGCTTCGACAAAAACAGCACTGGGGCCGGGCTCTGCAGTTCCTGCCTTGTTTGCGGAAGGTGTGGTTTTCCAACTACGAACAAAACCGTCATCGCCTGCAGTTAAAATCATTCCAGAAAGGTTGGCAAACGCAGAGAGCTTATTTTTATGAGCTTGAATCAGCACATCTTTCTTCTCGGCATTTTGCAGCAATATGCTGCCATCTGCAAACCCAACATAAGCAGATTTGTCGCCATCGCCTGGCAAAATCGCAATGGGGGTGTCCTTAAGTGCAGAACCAATGTTTACAGGTGTAGCGGTGGCACCGAGGCCATTCATACGGATTTGTTTACCCGCACCAGCCCACATCCATTTTTTGCCATCTTGGCTGGAAACACCGACTAGAGGAACTTCTTGCAAAGGTGAAGGGGCAGTTGAAGCAGTCGCAGGCACCTGCCAAATTTTCAATACTCCTGTTTTCCCGACTGACATAAATTGGTTAGATTGGGGGGCAAATTCTAAAGCAGCAATACCTTCGGAGTGAACAATCTTGCTGGAAATTAATTTTCCCTCTGCAACCGACCAAACATTGGCAACACCTTTATCATTACCTGCAACAACCCACTTCTTATCAGAACTCAAAGAGATTTTGTTAAGGCCTGCAAACTTGGTATCAATATCGCGGGAAGTTTTAAAGCCTTCACCCGAATTAATTTTAATCAAAGCATCCTTGGAAGCGGTTGCAATCATTGCGCCATCGTTGGAAATTGCAAAGGCGATCACAGGTGATGCGTGTTTTTTATCATTGGAAGAAGATTCTTTTGTAAGCAGGTTCCAAGATTTGATTGAGCCATCTTCCCCAGAAGAAACTGCGCCGCCATCTTTAGAAAGAATCGAAGTTACAGAACCAACATGCGCGCCAATTACCAAGCCAGCTTTGCCATCAGCGACATTCCAAGTGCGCAGAGTACCATCGGTACCACCAGAAACAAGCTGCAAGCCGTTGTTAACAAAGGCCAAAGAAGTAACAGGACCTTGATGCCCTTTCAAAATAACAGGATCTTTGAAAACTTCTTTAGGGTCTGCGATTTTCCACAAGCGAATGCTACCATC
>DBCB01000255.1:0-9564 GCA_002303765.1 Planctomycetaceae bacterium UBA969 | reverse complement strand
GCCTCGCCGAGTGCCCATTTTTTGATGGGATCAGACATAGGATAATCCCAAATGTTGGCGGTATTATCTGAACTACCGGAGGCAATAAGGGAGCCATCGGGGCTAACCGCAACATTAAGAACCATTTGTTTATGGCCTTGGGGACCGGTAAGGGTTCGAATTTCCTTTCCGGTTGTTGCATCCCAAATTTTGACGGTTTTATCAAAGCTACCAGTAACAATTTGTTTGCCGTTGGGGCTGAATACTAAGGAGTAAATGGTTTCGGTATGCCCCTTCAAAACATTGGAAGGATTGGGAATCGAAGGAGCTTGCCCCTCGCACCAAGTCCCCACAATCAATGCCAATAAAACGACAGGTGCCCATCTGCAAGCAATAGAATTAGCAGTGGTAAAAAAGAAGAAAACCGATCGGTTATTGGAATACATCTTAAACTCCGGAATGATCAACTAAAACCTATAGGTATGCAGATGAAGTTTCGCACCTGCGATGCTTCATGTCAACAAAGTAGAAGTCTAAATCACTTGATCAGTGGCGCAATGATTTTTGACTGAAACCCAATCTCATGATGGATAGAATTATTTGCGATCTTAGCGTTAGCGGGAAAATCAACGCCAAGGGGTTCGCCGGTATTAGGATTGGGTTCATAAAAAGGGGCACCAGTACTTGCAATAGTCACCCTTATTTTATGCCCTTTGTTGAACTTCATGCTTAAAGATCCAACATCAAACGCAACTTTTGCAACCTTCCCTTTTTCTAAAAACACTTCTTTATCGTAGCCTTCGCGGTAACGCACTCTACGAATATAATCGATAATCAGCATCGATCTGCCATCTGGGTAAACATCACTCACCCTTACAATAAGGTCGGTATCCAAGGCATCAGAAGAGAGAAACATCTCGGCTTGAACTTTACCTGTCCACTCCACAGGTGCATCGAGTATTTCCGTAGTAAAAGTTTTTACCTGATCCTGCGATTCAAAAGTTCGGGCATCGATCCCTCCGGGAAAACCTTTTGCAGGAATAGTCGCGGGCTTGATGGGGTCTGCAATAAAATCAGTTTTACTGGATTTTATCGTAGTGGGATTTAAGCCAAGCTTCCCACCAGCGCTGAGATAATAGGAAGTGGGTATAGACTTTAAAGGCCAGTCGGCAGATTCTTTCCAAACATTACCTGGAGCATCTTTTTCGCCCACCGCACCCATGACATAATACTTGACTGCAGCATCTTTATCCACGCCGTTAGGCACACCCTTCAAGTAATGATCAAACCAACGAATCATATGGTCATCCATAAAAAACTTAGAGTTATCAGGATAGACCATGTCGTTTGCTTTGTTGGTTTCCTTGAATCTGCCATGTAACCAAGGGCCGATCAAAAGTTTCTGCGCACCTTTAGAATTAGGTCCACCCTGATGCTGGCGACCAACATAACTATCGATTGAACCAACAGACATAAAATCATACCAACTCCCAACCGTGAAGCAGGGCACATTCATTTTCGAAAAATGTTTGGAGCAATCTTCATCCGCCCAGTAGGCATCATAAGTAGGATGTTTGAACCATTCCTTGAGCAACTGCATGTTATCTTCGGGGTTTCCCGGAACCGTGTTCATTGTTTTGAATCGGGTGGGCCGGGTAGTGCCGCCAATTCTGTAACCTTCATGAAAAAGGCTAAGGCCAGTATCGATCATATACTGGCAAACAAGATGAGGAGGTTGTGTAACAGCGAGAAAATTCTGTGCAAAACCAGCCTGCGAACTACCAATCGTTCCGATTTTACCGGTACTAAAAGGCTGCTTTGCTAGCCATTCCACGGTATCATAACCGTCCTTAAGTTCGCCCCATCCCAATGCTCTGTAACCAACCCAAGTTCCTTCGGATAGATGGCTGCCACGAAAATTTTGCACCACAACCACATACCCTGCATTGATAAGCTTTTCATAACTTTTTCGAACCGCAGGAGATTTGATATCCGCATACCTTTGTTCATAAAGCACAGGCCAAGGGCCCTTACCTTCTGGAGCAAAAAGATACGCCGAGAGGTTTTTCCCATCCCGCATGGGGATCATTAAATGCTCATCGCCAGCCCAAGCAATCGCTTGGCTCATGAGCACTGTATAAAGCCAAAAAGCAATTCCAAAAGCATTTATTCTAATCATCACAAATCTCCTCAATTCTACTTAGTTACAGGATTAAGCATTGCGCCAGCGGGATCAATAAGCTTCAATTTTCCACCCAGTTGCGCATAACATTCAGGTAGATCAAAAGAATCCAAAACATTGGGCAGCATGGATGACAAAGGCCAATCATAGCATTCAGAGCATGCAAGCTCTTTATAAGAACTCAATGCGTTTTTGAGGGTGACCTGTTTGATTTTAGGAGTAAGCATTGCTGCAAAAAGGGCGGGCAGGGTTCCCCATCCCTTTGCAGTAAGATGAACTTCCGTAAAGCCATTTCCTTTAAGCCAATCTAAAACACCCATCACATCTGAAACCTTCTGCCCAAGTAAGGGTGAATCAAGCATCAGGGAATGAACCGCATTAAAATAATCATTGCCATAGGGCACAAGAAATTGGTTGACGCCACAAGTATCGGGTCTGGATTCGCCTATGCCACGAACATCACACGTAAAGAATTCAGACTCTGGCTCAGCTTTCAAAAGATCGCGAATAAAAGGTTCCTTACGCAATTCATCAGCAGAGGAATGATGCGCAATATAAAGGACTGCACGCTTGGTAATTTTAGTCGGCCTAGAATCGTGGGGTTTGTCTGAAAGTCTGTATACCAATGCAAAAACTTCAGGCTCAGTTTCAATTGCATAAACATTGGCAATGGGTTTGGGGAAGTCTTTATCCCGAATACTGCGCAAAATCCTGTAATCAGAGTTGGAATTACCCTTGGGCATTTTCAAAACAGTTTTGATGCGGGTGGTCAACTCAGCAACGCCCTTTTTACTTGCCCCCACCAAGGCCTTCGCCTTCTGATCGGTAAACGAAAACAAAGATCGCGAACCAAACTTTGCTACCTGACCTTCAGGAGTGCACCAAAGCGTTTCATCCTTCTCGACAACCACCTTGGGTTCTTTTTGCAGATCAGATATTTTCGTAACCCCATTAAACCACTGATACATGGCTTCACGGTTTTCAACAGAATACCCATGTTCGGTTGGTCCGATATGAAGCTTGATGTTCTCGGGCGCGCCCAAAAGAGTGTATAGCTTCTTAAGTTTTTCGTATGCTTCTTCAGATCCCCTTACATCAAAGAAATCTTTTTCCTTGGCAAGAATAACAATGGGTTTAGGTGCAAGCGCAGCAAGAAAATCAGCATGATCTAGGTTTAGCGCCAGCACTTTTGGCGGGCACTGTTCAGAATCTGCAGGTAGCTCGTTTTCGAAATTACGCCTGAAGGTGGTTACAAAACACGCAGGCGCAGCCATACTCCAGCGTTGTTCCACGCCACAAAGCCAAGTAGTCATGGTGCCTCCGCCTGAATTTCCGGTTACTCCAACCTTGGTTGGATCAACTTCAGGACGGGTAAGCAAATAATCAAGTGCGCGAATGCCATCCCAAGCACGCCAACTCCCAAAGAATTCACCCACCAAAAGTTGTTGATTCCCGCCATGCATATGTTCGCCCACACCAATGCTTGGCCGTTTACTTTTTTCAACATGGCCATACTGAACTCTTTCGCCCTGCCCGATCGGATCAAAAATAAGAACCACATACCCCATCATTGCAAGCCCTTGGCAAAAAGCCTGATAGGCATCTGCAGCTTTTCCATTGCTGGAATGCCCACAAGAAGCAACCACGCCAGGCAACGGATATTTTTTACCCTTGGGAATATAAAGGTTGGCACTAACAAGGAAATTAGGACGGCTTTCAAAAAGGACTTTCTCGATGGTATAGCCATCCCTCTCCACTTTGCCAGTAACCCGCGCATTCAAAGGAGTTTTTGCAGGAAACACTCCAAAGCAAGATTGGATTTTCTTGCGCACAGAAAGTACATACTGTTGCGCGTCTTCTTTGGATTGAATACGATTGATACCTTCAAGATTGGCGCGATCACTTTCCCGCACTCGCCTGCCAAGATAATCATGGACCATTCTCGGAAAATGATTGTATTGAGGCGGATTATTCTGCGCAGATACCAAAGGAGTTGTTCCGGTTGCTAGCAATCCAGATTGCAATGCAAACAGTTCCATCAGGTTACGCCTGCTTAACAAAGAATAATTATTCAGCATCTTCAACATCCTTTTATTTATCTGCAAGGTGAAAAAGTACAGCGGCACCCATGGTTCGTACACCTGTTTTTATCACAGTTGCGTAATCTGGAAAGTAAGAATCTGAATGGGTAACAGCTAAGGGCTTGCCCCCTTGTTTGGCAATGGCCACTGCTTTAGGGTCAGCAGACCCAAGGAAATAATAAAACCCAGGCACACCCGCCCGAACAAACTGGCTGAAATCTTCACCCCCAAGGCTCATCGGGCGCTCGTGAACTTTATCTTTACCCAAAAGCGATTCAAAAACCTTGACGGTCTTCGTGGTTAATTCAGCATCGTTGATCAACTCTGGCGTGAATTCAGATGCGTTTAATCTAACCACCGGTTCTGGTGCACCCGCGCCAAGCGATGCAGCCTTAGCCACTCGCTCGATGGCACTCAAGATATTAATTCGCGAAGCAGTGCGCACGGTCCTTACCGTCAATTCTAATTTTACTTCAGCAGGAATAATATTATGTTTTGTTCCGCCATGAATGGAACCAACCGTAATAACTGCAGGATCTAATGGGTTGCGCTCTCGACTGATGATCAATTGCAAATCTCGCACAACCCGTGCAGCGATCACAATTGGATCGATTGTCTTATCAGGGGATGCACCATGCCCACCTTTGCCTTTAATTATAATTTCAACTGAATCTACATTAGCTTGCATGGGCCCTGCCCTGTAATTAACATGGCCAGATGGAAACCTGCCATCGCAATGAAGTGCAAGCGCAAGATCAGGCTTTGGAAACTTGGTGAACAGCCCATCAACAAGCATGGCCCGGGCGCCCTTGCCTGTTTCCTCTGCAGGTTGACCCACCAAAAGAATCGTTCCTCGCCATTGATCTTTGATCTTTCCAAGAACCGAAGCCACACCAGCAAGACAGGTGATATTGATATCATGGCCACAAGCATGCATCACCCCGACCAAATTCCCGTTATCATCTCGCACTTGAACTTTGCTGGCATAAGGGAGACCGGTTTTTTCGATAAGAGGAAGGGCATCCATATCCGCCCTGATCATAAGCACTCGGCCTTTGCCATTCTTTAAAACCCCGACCACACCATGGCCACCAATCCCTTCATGAACTTCGCAGCCCGCATTTTTCAAAGCGTCTGCAAGCCTTTTAGAAGTAAGAACCTCCTTACCTGAAAGCTCGGGTTGTGAATGAAACTGCTGATAAAGCTCTGCAAGATTTTGAGCATTTACTTCGTAATGCTTTAAAATCAAAGCATCAGAGGCAATTGCAGCATGGGCTAAGTTGCAAAGAAATAAAGTGAAGACAAACATGCGTGGCATCATAAGATTCCGGAATGAATTTGATTCCTGAAATAATCATTAACTGGAAGGTAGAACTTATGATCTGCTAAAAAGGTGTGAAGGTCAAGGATTAGCAAAGTGAATTAGTCAGAAAGGTTGCCCGCCTAAATCTGAGTAATAATTCTGCCAATTCTGATTAAAAGAACTGCAGAACTTAATAAGTGCACCAAGAAAAATTCTTCCTATACAAGTTACCATGAAGGAATGTCAGCGAAAGGAAGTTACGAACCCCAAATTAATGCGGTTAGAATAAGTTGATTACTATTCCTAACGAGAAACGATAGCAAATCTAATATGAATTACGATGAACGCAATCAACGAGACACCTTATTTGAGCGTTTGAGTGGGTGTTTTCTGGGTAGCCCAAAACCTGACAATTTGCCTGGCGGTCGAACCGAGGCACTCCGTAGGCTTCATACCTACGACCCCGCATCCTACGGGCGTACACGTAATCATATCGAAGGCTCTGTCTCCCAGCTTTCCCCTTACCTACGGCATGGTATGCTCTCTTTAATAGAGGTGCGGGATCATCTGCAGTCAAAGTTCCCGAACGATGTAGCACGCTTTGAAGAATTCTTTCGTCAATTGGCTTGGCGTGACTTCTTCGAGAAAGTACTGACTTGGTACGGCCACGGACTTGACGAGGACTTGGAAGAACCCAAGCACGGCGTTGCCCGATCATCCCGAATCCCCCTTGATGTATTAAACGGTGATACTGGCCTGCCGTGTATCGATGGAATGCTTAGCGATCTTTTCGATCAAGGTTACCTGCACAATCATGCCCGCCTTTGGTTTGCAGCATACCTATGCCACTTCCGCGGGGTGCGTTGGCAAGAGGGGGCGAGGTTGTTTCGCCAACACCTTTACGATGGCGACATCGCAAGCAACTCATCAAGCTGGCAGTGGGTGGAAGGCACATTTGCCAGCAAGCCGTACTTCATGAACAAAGATAATATCGCCAACTTCAGTGGCGGGAAATGGTGCAACTCATGCAAGGTTAAATGTCCTTTCGATGCAGATTACCCCACACTGCAACATCGTTTATTTGCGGGTTCGACTGCGCCATTCGTTTCAAAAGTTGCAGACAAGGCTGCAGTTACAAATAACACACAGCCAGCAAGTCATGATATCCCCGAGGATATAGCTACGCTAACCCCCGCTACTGATCTGGTCTGGGTTCACGATGCTGCGATATCATGGACTGATGAGTGCGTGGCACTGAATCCCAACGCTGCGGTAGCATTCGTATTCAACAAACCCGCATTGCAAGCCGAGCCGTGGGCCCTCCACCGCTTAAATTTTGTTGCTGACGGTATCGACGACTTGTTTAAAAACATACCAAACTCTACCAAAGTTACTCTTGTTGGAGATCCAGTGGAAAGGCTTACAACACTTGCCAACAAATTGGGTGCCACGACAATCCACATTTCAGAGCACCCCAACCCATCGGTCATAGAAACCGCCGATCAATTGCGCTTAAAGTTCCGTGTAATAGTCCACCCTCGGACCACATTAACAGCTTACCCACTTGAACCTAAACGCTTCTCACGCTATTGGGAGAAAGTTGCCATACAAGTGCTGGGGTACCGGCCAAATTCGCACAAAAGGAAGCACCGGTGACAAAAGCTACTGCCGTGATTTGGGTAAAGCGGGATGCCAGGCTGACCGACAACCCCTGCCTAGTGGAAGCCGACCGACTCCAGCTCAACGCTCTGCCCTTCTTCTGTTTCGAACCATCGGTGCTAACGGCCACCGACTCCTCCGATATGCATGCCCAAGCTCAGTGGCAAGCCATAAACGGGCTTCGTAACGGCCTAAGAATAATGGGTTCTGATATTGTAATCGCATATGGCGAAGTCGTCGAAAAGTTAACCAAGTTGTATGAACGCATTCCTTTCACCCATCTTTTCGCTCACGAAGAGATAGGCAACGACATAACCTTCAAGCGCGATCGAGCAGTCGCAAAATGGTGCCTTGATAAAGGAATAACATATCGCGAGTTCCCACAATCCAGCGTGAAAAGAGGTGGAGTGAACAGGGACAAACTACAACAATTGTGGAGATCGCGAATTGCAGACATTCAGCCGCTGCAGATTCCTCGCATTTCTCAACCAGAGGAACTTCGCGCTATTGCGGCAAAAACAGCATTTCCCAAGCTGCCCCAGTTTACCACCAAACACCTTTGGCAGCCGGTGAGTGAGGCTGATGCAAAAGCTACATTGAATGATTTTCTCACCGTCCGGAGTCGATGGTATCGTGGAGGCATAAGCTCACCGAATACAGCTTTCACCGCAGGCTCGCGCCTGAGCGTACACCTGGCATGGGGCACAATCACTGCGAGACAAATATGGCATGCAGTTCGATCCCGCCTAGCCGACCTCGATCCAAATGATCCTCTTTCCTCAAGATGGAAACAAAGCCTCAACGCATTTTTGAGCCGCTTGCACTGGCGAGATCATTTCACCCAAAGGCTCGAATCAGAACCTGATTTGGAGTTTCGCAGCCTCCACCCATGCTACAGGGATACGCCTTATGAAAACGACGAGCGACTGCATAAAGCGTGGCGTGATGGTATCACTGGGTACCCTCTGGTGGATGCGGTGATGCGATGCCTTGCCGCAACCGGGTTCGTCAATTTCCGCATGCGGGCGATGGTAGTGAGTTTTGCATGCCATGTACTGCATCTCGATTGGCGCCTAATCCACCCTCACCTTGCACGGGTCTTCCGAGATTATGACCCGGGTATCCACCTGAACCAATTGCAAATGCAGGCGGGCGTCGTCGGGTGGAACGCTATCCGTGTCTACAACCCCGCCAAACAACTGGCCGATTGGGACACCGACTGTAAGTTTGTCAAACGTTGGCTACCCGAACTAAAGGAACAAACTGCAGAACAAATATTGAATGACGAATTACTCCCGGGTTACCCCCCCAGGGTTGTTCCATTCGCCGAGCGGGCTAAGAAAATGACCGACCAACTATATGGCATCCGCAAGACAACCGAAGCAAAAATGGCTACAAAAGCAGTTTATCTGACACATGGTTCGCGGAAGAAGACGACATCGAAACGGCCGAAACGGATCAAACGCCCCGCTCCACCTCCCAGCCCTACGCTGTTCGACAATTTGGATGATAACCCCGATTTAAGCTAATCTCTTCTCTAACAATGTTTAATGAAGCAACCCTCGGAGTGCTGTTTTTTCTTTAGCTCATAGAGATGGGCCATCAAGGATTATTAAGCTATTCCCAATTGGTTGCTGTGTCACTAATCAGAAAGACTGCCTGCCTGAATCTGCGTTTTAATTTTGTTGATTCTAACAAGAAGAATTTCAGGCCAGATCAGAAAAACCGCAGAAGCTAGCAAGATCGATACCGCAAAGGCAGTCACCATGCCATATAACAACCAAGCATTCTGCATGGATTGGTAATCAACATTAAAGCCCTGTAAACCAGATAGCGAAAGAAACCCAACAAGCGCAGGCAATGCGGTTGCAAGATGTGCAATGATAGCAACCCAAATAGAACTAAATCGCAGCACAAGAAGTGCGAAAAAGAATCCCGAAACAAGATCGGGAAGAAATCGCACAGGTTGGAAGGATTGAGCTGCAAACAGCAAAGCTGTCATTCCGCATGCCTCTACCATTCCGGTAGAAGCTTTAATATTTCCTAGTAAAAAGCCTCTGAATACAAACTCATTCACAATCAAGGGCAGAATTAGAAACCCCAGTACTGCAATGGGCTCCAAGCTAACAGAACCCTGCGCACCTAGATTCCCTTTCTGCAATTGATCAAACAGATTTTTAAACACCTCTGCTTTTCCATCCAACAAACTTAATTGCGCCATCACAGGGATCAATGCGAAACCAACAACCATAGCTATCAAAATCCCCGTCCAACTAGGGGCTTTCCAGTCAATCAACTTGCCCGGATTCTTCATCCAGAATAACAACAAAAGCCCGATGGGGATAATTCCGGCAACAGAA
>DBCB01000338.1:6408-13122 GCA_002303765.1 Planctomycetaceae bacterium UBA969 | reverse complement strand
TACCATATTTAATCAAATTGGCCCCTTGGTTAACCCCGGTGGTGCTGGTACCCATTTGCTCGGAGTTAGCAGAAATTCTTTTTTGGATCTGTTTGCCCAAGCCCTTTTGCAAATGGGCAAACAAGGGATTGTGGTTTGTGGTGGGGGAAAAATGGATGAAGTAATTTTAGATGCTCCAAATGAATTGCGAATAATCAGATCTGGAGCTATTACTGCTTTAACCTTGTTGCCCGCCGATTTTGGGTTAAATCCTGTTTCTTTAAATGAAATAAAGGCCAATTCAATTGAAGAAAGTGCTGGTATTATCGTTGATATATTAAATGGTAGTATTACTCCGGGTAGAGATGTGGTTTTGGCCAATACAGCCTTGGCACTTTTTGCAGCGAATAAAGTTAAAAATGTAAAGGAAGGAGTTGAATTCGCTAAAATTGCGATTGATCAAGGTAAAGCAAAGGCAATTCTTGAGGAGCTTAAAAGTTTTGTCGTTTAAGAAGTTGTTGATTCGTTTAAATACCTATCTGTATTTCCATTCCGGGCCAACCAGCCATCTTAACCTTCCTGTCCCTTCGCGGGGTAAACCATGGAGTTCTAATAAAGCTGCTCCACATTTTTCCATTTCGATGTTTGCCCCGGAAGCACCGATCAGCCAACTGACAAAAACTCCAACATCGGGCATGTGGCCAACGAGGGCGATGGACTTTGGATTATATTCTTTAATAATTTTGCAGATGATTTCTGGATGCGCACCAGGTTTAAGCTCTGATCTTTCAAAAAAAGATTTATTTTCAGTAAAAACTTCAGGGAAAACTAATTTTGAGGTTTGGCTGGTTCGGATAAGGGGGCTTGAAAGGACTATTTCAGGTAAAAAGTTAGCTTTTAGAAGCCCCTTTTTAAGCCTAATTGCTTGTTTTATGCCCTTTTCACTAAGGGGGCGGTCGAAATCTGTGCGAATGGAGTTCCCGTTTGTATCTAGGGCTTCTGCATGTCGAATCACTAAAATTTTCATCAAAACCTCTTATTTAATATGCCTTTATATACCATCTTTTTGATTATTTCATCTTATTCACTTCGCATTGGGGTGGGCAGTTCCATGCAGTATTATCTATAATTTCTTTTTGATGTAGATAAGAACAATGAACCAAGATTGGATAATTCAGAGATGATTCGCAATGACATTCGAAATCTTGCCATTATAGCCCACGTTGATCATGGTAAGACGACTTTGGTCGATCAGATGCTAAAACAATCGGGCATGTTTCGAGATAGTGAGTTAAAGGGCGTTTGCATCCTTGACTCCAACGACTTGGAAAAAGAACGTGGAATTACCATTCTTGCCAAGAACATCGCATTAAAAATTGGCGATACGAAAATTAATTTAATGGACACGCCCGGGCATGCGGACTTCGGCGGCGAAGTTGAGCGTGTATTGAAAATGGCGGACGGTGTTTTGCTTCTGGTTGATTCCGCAGAAGGCGTAATGCCACAAACGCGATTCGTATTGCGAAAAGCGTTTGAGTGTGGATTAAGGCCAATTGTTGTGATCAACAAAATTGACCGTCCAGATGCGCGAATTGATGAGGTCCTTAATGGCATCTTCGATTTATTCGTGGAACTTGATGCCGACGAAAAGGCTTTGGATTTCATGACTATTTATGCTTCCGGTCGGGAAGGGATTTCCACCAGCGACATGAGCATTCCACCTGTAGACTTTAAACCATTATTTGATGCGATTTTAAAGTATGTTCCTGCTCCTGATGTGGACATGGAAGCCCCGTTACAAATGTTGGTGGTTACCCTCGATTTCAGCGAATTTACTGGAAGAATCGCCATTGGTAAGATTTTTGCAGGAAAAATTCGTAAAGGTCAGCGTATTGCTCATTTAAAAACCGATGGTACTAAAGTTGAAGATACAGTCACCCAATTGTTTACCTTTGATCGATTGGGAAGAATTGAAGCAAATGATTGTAGTGCTGGCGATATTTGTGCATTGATTGGGTTAGAGGATGTCGATATTGGTGACACGATTGCCTGTGTTACTAATCCTGTTGCATTACCAATTATTACGGTTGATGAACCAACGCTTAGTATGGTTTTTCGAATTAACGATTCCCCCTTTGTGGGCCAAGAAGGCACTTATGTAACTAGCAGGCAATTGCGTGATAGGCTTTTCAAAGAACTTCAATCGAATGTTGCCTTGCGAGTTGTTGCTGACGAAATTAAAAAAGATGAGTTTCATGTTTCTGGGCGTGGCTTGCTTCATCTTTCAATTCTCCTTGAAAACATGAGGCGTGAAGGGTTTGAAATATCAGTTGGGAAACCACGGGTTATTAACAAGATAGTTGATGGCGTTGAATTGGAACCTGTAGAATTTCTCGTGATTGAAACCCCACCCTCTTCTGTTGGTACCGTGATGGAACTTGTAGGTAATC
Source organism: Planctomycetaceae bacterium UBA969 (assembly GCA_002303765.1). Taxonomy (GTDB): domain Bacteria; phylum Planctomycetota; class Planctomycetia; order Gemmatales; family Gemmataceae; genus UBA969. The sequence continues at coordinate 10,693 of DBCB01000338.1, read as the reverse complement.
GTAGGGGGGAATGTTTGAAAATGGATGGTCGTGGCGCAATGACCCATATTGAGTTTCTTATCCCGGCTAGGGGCCTTATTGGCTTAAGAACTCGTTTAATGACAGGCACCAGCGGCGAAGCCATTGTGCACCATAACTTTTACGATTACCAACCTGTAAAGGGCGGTGTACCTAAAAGAGCAAACGGTGTGCTTATTTCGACCGATACCGGTAGAGCAACTCCTTATGCGATTGACATGATTCAACCTAGGGGAACATTGTTTGTGCCCCCAGGAAGCGAAGTTTACGAAGGTCAGGTATTAGGCGAGCATTGCAGGGATAATGATCTTCCTGTGAATATCTGTCGTGAGAAAAAGCTGACCAATATGCGTGCTACAGGTTCTGATGGAGTTTCTGTGATTAAACCACCCCGTGCTCTAACTTTGGAACTTGCCCTTGAGTACATTGAAGAGGATGAGTTGGTTGAAATAACACCCAAGGCGATTCGATTGAGGAAGATTTACCTCAAAGAAAACGAACGTAAAAGATCGAACCGAAGCAGTTAACGATTTAATTCTACCTACAGAATTATTGATTCAAAACCCTTGGCTAATACCCAGGGGTTTTGTTGTTATTGGGCTATGAAATACAGGACACTTACTTTTTTAGGTGTTGAGCAATTAGATTTAGAGCGTCAAAAAAGTAAAACGCTGCTGTGTAATGCCCGCAGTCATACCATTGGATTTGTTGTTTTCCGCTTTTTTCCCAAAGTGCTTGCGCCATTATGGGGGGAACAATAACATCGTTTCTGCCAGCGATTTGTAAAAGTTGCTTAGTTTTAAGGTTTTCTGCATGAGTTAAAGGATCTACAGGGGCAAGAAGATCAACAAGTTGTTTTTTTGTGCCCCCAAATAACTCGAAAGCTTTTCTAACAATAAGCGCTTGAGGGTGATCATAATACCCCTCAATTAATCCGCCACCCCCTAAAAGAACAACAACTTTGGTGACCGATGGTTCCATTTCAGCGCTAAGGGCACCGATCATGCTTCCCAAACTGGTACCAGTAATTCCAAGTCTGGTCTTATCGACATCGTTGCGTTGTTCAAGCCAAGCAATCGCAGATCGAATATCCAAGACGGTTTGCTGGATGGCTTTGAGGGTATGTTTGATATCCGGAGATAGCAGGCGAACTTTGCTTTCAAGGGGTCTCCTAGGGCCATAATAAGCCATTTGAACAAAAAGGCATCCAATTCCCCTCGAGGCAAGATAAGAGGAAATAGTGCGGGATAATGATTGATCACCACCTGTAATATCAAGAACAACAGTGGCAGGGAATGTTTTTAAATTTCTAGGCACATAATATTCTGCATAGACCATGTTGTTTTCTGGAAAAGGAGTCGTTATCAGGGATGGAAAAGTAAGGGTAAATACATCCACACTAGAAACTGGAAGCTGATGTTTTGGTTTTAAGATATACTTGAGTTCAGCTTTTTTGAGGTGATAGATTTCGGGTGTTTTTGGAGATTCGGGCTTGGAGCCAACTACAAAAGAGCCCTGCTCTTCTATAAAAGTGCCTGCATTTAACTGGGATACACAATCTACCACCATAAAAAACAATGCGATTAATATGGTCGTTTTCATTTTATTCCAAATGCTTCTGAGTCTTGAATTAACCCATCATATCACGAAATGATTCAAATAAATAGCTGCTATCGTGGGGCCCTGCAGATGATTCGGGGTGATATTGGACACTCATTAATGGCAGTGTTTTATGTTTCATGCCTTCGAGAGTATTATCATTAAGATTGATGTGGGTAGGTTCAAGGCTTTTTGGCAACGTATCCATACCAACTGCGAAACCATGGTTTTGTGAGGTTATTTCGACTTTTTGGCTAGATAGATTTAATACTGGTTGGTTTGAACCACGATGACCAAATTTTAATTTGAAGGTGCTTGCACCGCAAGCGTGAGCTATTAATTGGTGCCCAAGGCAAATGCCAAAAATAGGTTTTTTGCCTATGAGCTCGGAAATAGTCTTGTGTGCATAGGTCACAGCGGCGGGATCTCCGGGGCCGTTGGAAAGAAAAATCCCGTCTGGATTTTGATCAAGAACATCTTGCGATGTGCAATTCCCCGGAAGCACAGTTACTTTACATCCAATTTGAACCAAACACCTTAATATATTTTGCTTCATGCCGTAATCTAAAGCAACCACATGGTGAGTTGGTTTAGTTGGAGTTAGATAAGTGACTAAAGAGCAGGTAAAACCTTCTTTCCAAGTTGATCTAGCCTTTGGCATTACTAATTGCGCAAGATCTGCACCAGCCATCGTTGAACTTGAAATTGCCTTTTGAACTAGCTTTTTGTTGTCCATTTCAATGCAAGAAAGGACACCTTTCATTGCACCCCGAATACGGATCCTTCTAACTAAAGCTCTAGTATCAATCCCCTCGATACCGCAAATCCCCGCTTTTTGTAAATAGTGGCTTAAATCATTGGTCGAACGATAATTACTGGGTATTTTTGTTAATTCTCGAACCACGAACCCTTCAACCTGAGGAGAATTCGATTCGACATCTTCATGATTAACCCCGTAATTACCAATCAAAGGGTAAGTCATGGTTACAATCTGGCCTTTATAGGATGGATCTGTGATAACCTCCTGATAGCCAGTCATGCTAGTGTTAAATACTACTTCACCAGTAGATTCAACCTGGGCACCAAATCCTTTGCCGGTAAAAACAGTCCCATCTTCTAAGGCTAGTTTTGCAAGCATGAGTTGATTGTAGCTCCCTTTACTGAAAGAAGATTCCCACATAAACTTTTTACGGCTAAAGCCCAATCTTTCCAAGATGGTAACAGGCAAAAATTAGGATCATAATTAAATGTGATCGATTGCGACCATATTTTTGAACTTTTCTAGATTAAATAAAAGGCTTTCTAGAGGCAAGCCAATGACATTTGTTATTGAACCCTGCGATATTTGTACCCAAGGATCATTTTCTTCCTCGATGGCATAAGATCCGGAGTGATTTTTCCAAGACCTTGTTTCGAGGTAATGCTCAATTTCTGGAGGCGATACTTTCTTAAACGAAACAATGGACTGTTCCTGCCAGCACAATTGTAAATTTGTTGGTTTATGCCAAAGAACCACCCCGGTCCATAATTCGTGGTTCCGACCAGACATCCTAGAAATCATGTCTTTGGCGTCTTCCCGGTCTATAGGTTTTAGCAGAGGTTTACCGTCTATCCATCCGATGGTATCGGCTGCAATAATTATGCCTTGTTTAACTTGCAAACTTACTTCCTGGCCTTTTAACCAAGAAATGACAGCAACTTGTTCTCTTGGAGATGAAAAACCCGAGGAAGGTTCTTCAATATCTGGTTTAATTATTTCAAAAGTGCTGAAAATTCTTTTCAGAAGTTCGATTCTTGAAGGAGAAGAACTTCCAAGGATTAAGTTTTGCTGACTTTCCATGCTTGAATCGTACTTTCTACCAGAGGAAACATTTTTTCAGGGACAAGATCATCGAGGCAAATCATTTTAGGGCATTTGGTAAGGTAGCTGCCTTTGCACTTTACGGAGGTTGAAACAGTATTATGGAATTGGCCATATGGGCCATTCCATTCAACCTTGGTGCAAAGAAAAGGCGCAATAATATTTTTTTCCTGAGCAACAGCAATATGTAAAGGGCCCGTATCGTTCGAAAAAACGAAATCCATTTGGGAAATTACAGCAATAAGGCCACGAAGAGAAGTTTTGCCCGCAAGATTTATTACAGGAGTTCCGGGCGCAAGCAAGGCTGCAATTTCTGACGCGTTTTTGTTGTCATCATTACCGCCAAAAAGAATGATACTTCCCGATGTCTCTGATTGTGCCTTTTGTAATACCTTGGAATAGTAACTTGAGGGCCATTGCTTGGTAAGCCATCTCGCTCCCGGGCAACAACCAATCCAGGGTTTGGGCATGAGGGAAATCAATTTAAGGATATTTGCCTTTTCGGTTTCATCAACCGGAAAAGAAGCATGCGGGATTTCTCCCTTACATCCAAGAAATTTTGCTGCCTCCCAATACCTTTCAACTGCATGCATCCCCTTGGATGGGTAATTAACGAGATGGGTATAAAAATAACTTGAGCCTTCTCTACAATCTTCAAGGCCGATCCTTATAGGTGCTCCGCTCAGTCGGGTAAGAATTCCGGTGCGAAGCAAGCACTGTAGGTCGATTGTCAAGGTGGGATTTAGCGCCCGTATTCGCTGAATCAATTTCCAAGAGGACGATAAGCCTTTACCAAAATTCTTTTTC
>DBCB01000338.1:414-6369 GCA_002303765.1 Planctomycetaceae bacterium UBA969 | reverse complement strand
CTTCATTAATATCTAGGTGATTGGTGAGAATAGATTCGTATGATTGGTTAACAAGCCAAGAAATTTTAGACTGGGGGTATGTTGCTCGAATGCCCCGTAAAAATGGTAGGCTGTTCGCAATATCACCTATAGCGCTAGGTTTGATTATCAAAATTCGCGAGGGATCAAAGTCTTTTAGAATGAAACTTGCTTTCATTTTGAATTAATTGTCCATAGAAGATTTAAAACTTAAAATACTTTAGGGTTTCTTGTTCAAGGATTCAAAAAAAATCTTTACTCTTTTGTTTTGTTCCTCAAGTAAAGTAATTAATTCCAATGATTCTTTAGGGCTTATGGTTAACTTGTTTGGGTCGTTTTGCGAAGGGTCTAACTGGAGATATAAATCTCTGGAGATTTTTAAGTATTTTAAAAGTCCTGCTGTGTCCGATTCTGCGATGCAGGTGTCTAAACTTGAAATAAGTTTTTCATTTTGTTTTGTCAATTCAATAAGACTTAATTTTGGTAAAGAATCGAATAAAAATTTTCTCGATTCCACCACTTTAGCAGATTTGTTTAACCATAAATCCTTGAACTGCTTAATATCACTCTCAACTTCAGGGGCATCTGTAAAAATAGATTCCAGCAAAGCAATAGCTTGAGGAAAATCACCATCGGCAGCCATGCGTTTGGCTTCAGTGATTTTGTAATCCAAAATTTTTCGTGCAGGTGAGTTTTTGTCTGCCTCAATCTTAACCAGTCGCCCTTGGTATTTGTTAAATTCAGCAATATATCCAAGAAGAGCGTCAAGTTTTTTTTCTCCAAGTTTGATCTCATTATCATTTGTAACTTCAGGCCACTTTAGTTTTAAATCATAGAGTCCAGTCTTGATGTTATTGGTCTTATCAATGCTAAATCTTGAGAGTCTATCAAGCTTTTCGATCCTAGTCTTTAGTTCCTCTTCCTTGAAGTTTGGTTTATTTAATTCTTGAAAAAGTGCGCCCATGAAAGCGAGTTGATCGTTAACCTGTATTAACCAGATAAGCTTTTGTTTTTCGTAGGGTTTTTCTGGCTCAAAATTTAATGTGATTGATTCTGGTTCGTTCAAGGTTTTAAAGAAAGGGAATTGAGCAACCATATTTTTGTTCCTGATTATTTCAACAAATGCAACGCCCTGGAATAAGTTTTCAGAATTATCAGAAAAATAAAATACTCCTTGATTGTTTGTTTTTGATGTTAATCCTGCCTGATTCGATCCAACCTTAAAGGCAGATCTTAACACCACATCAACTGGGAAATAGTTGCTGCGAATATTTGGATCTTGGTTTTGTTCATTTGGTGATATTTTAAATTTGACATCGATAGATGCACTTGGGATTTTTATTGCTTTTAGCCCGATTAAATCTGGTAGTTCGATGCCAGTATATAGCCTGGAATTAAACTTGATTTTTTTATCGTTTGAACCAATGGGGTCAGTGAGTTGTAAAACTGTCCATTTATAAATATTATTAAATTTGTTGGTCTGGTTTTTTCTAAGAATCTGAAAGTAGTCTCCTTTTTTTGGTGAAACATAGTCGGATTTAAAGTTTTCGTCTATTTCAAATTGAAGTTCATAAATGTCGTCTGTTACTTTTTTTGCGACCAGTGCTTTTGGTACAAAATATTCCTTAAATAAGTCTAAAGTTTTTGAGGGTATTTCTTCTCTTCTTTGGCAGGTTGATTGTTGTGTTGGAAACATAATGCCTGATTCGTTGTCTACATAATTTATTTTGATAATAAAACGGTTTTCTTCGTGAGTGATAAGTAAAGTTGCAGACATACTCTGTTTAGTTTGATTTTGTAAACTCGTTAAATTTTGGGACTCGGTGAGTTTAAAATCTTGTAGATGAATGATTCCTCTAAAGGTTTGTTTAATTCTGCTTGAAATTGATTCTTGGATAAGATGTGCTGTTTGTTTGGTTAATAATCCTTTAGTTTCAAATGCAATAAATACCTGAAGATTTTTTTCTTTTGGAGTATTGTTTAAAGTAATACCACTGCACTTATTTGCAAACAAGCATGATAAAAAAATCAAAACAAAAAATGGCCAAACTTTTTGCATACAATTTTCCGCAATTATTTAGATTGCTTTAGCGAGATCATCAAAAAAATCAGGGTATGTTTTTGCAACACATGATGGATTACAAATAGTAATTCCGGGGGTTTTTAAACCTGCTATGGCGAAACTCATGGCAATCCGGTGGTCGTTGTAAGTTTCAATTTCAGCGCCATGTAGTTTTGAGGGATGAATAATTATGCTGTCGGGGAATTCTTCAACTATCGCACCAATCTTTCTTAATTCGTTAGCAAGTGCATTGATACGATCTGTTTCTTTGTGTCTTATATGACCAATATTCGTAATCTTGGTTGTTCCCTTAGCAAAACATGCAACTACCCCAAGAGTCATAACCGTGTCGCTAATATCATTCATGTCGATGTTAATGCCGTTTAATTCTTTACCAGTAATAGTTGTTGAATTGTTGGTTTGAGTGACCGTTGCTCCCATAAGTTCAAGAGCATGAACAAATTTTAAATCGCCTTGGAGAGAGGTTTTTCCTAACCCTGGTGTTGTAACACTGCCCCCTGTAATTGCTGCAGCCGCATAAAAATAGCTTGCTGCAGAAGCGTCGGGTTCGATTTGGTATTCGAATCGGTTTCCTGTTTGATTTCCTTTAATTAGATACTCTCTGTCAGAAATTTTGGTGGTGTTAATTCCCCAGTCATTCAGCATTGCCAGGGTTATGCCGATGTAAGATTGAGAAACAATTTTGCCTTCTAAAATGATATGTGTATCCCCTTTGGCAAATGGTGCAGCCATTAGAATTCCGCTAATAAATTGACTGCTCATTTCTGAATTAATTCTCGCAATTCCTCCGGGCCAACCTGAGGTTTTTATAATTACTGGAGGACACCCGTTATTGTTTTCACTTGAAGATTTAATGTTAAGGTCATTCAAAGCTTTTAAAAGATCATTGATGGGCCGTTCTTGCATTCGCTTGATGCCATCGAGTTTGTAGGTACCATTTCCCAGCCCAACCATTGCCGTCAGGAAACGCATGGTCGTGCCGGAGTTCCCAGTGAAAAGATTAGCATTTGAAGAGGGGATAATTCCTGGAGCTTTGGGGGATGTAACAATTGCTTTGCAGTCTTTCCAATTTACTGAAAGAATAAACCCGAGTTTTTCCAAGCAATCCACCATGATCTCAGTGTCTTCGCTGCGCAAGACGCCGCTTAGATGAGTTTCTTTTTCGCCCGAATTGAGCGCTGCGATCACTAATGCTCGATTGGTGATGCTTTTTGAACCTGGTAAATGGCACACTAAATCAATCGGTTTTTTTAGCGGAGTGATTTTGACTTTTTCAGGATAATCTTGTTGTATTTTCATGGTGTTAAATCTTCATAAGAAACGCGTACTAGAAATAATCCCTTTGCTGGAGCTGTTGGCCCAGCATATTTTCTTTCCTTTAATTCTATTAGTTCAAGGATTTTATCCTCGGGCCAATGTCCTCTTCCGATTTCTATAAGTGTCCCTGCTATTGCCCTTACCATATTATAAAGAAAACCGTTCCCTTCGATATTAAACCATATCCAAGGCCCCATCCGGTTTATTGATGTTCGATAAATTGTTCGAATGCTATTTGTGCGATTTGGCCATTCAGATTCGAAACATCGAAAATCATGTGTTCCGATTAGTTGTTGGGCGGCTTTGTGCATTTTTTCATGGTCGAGTTCCTGTTTTACGAGGTGGCAGAATTTCCTGGTTAAGGGGTCAGAAATCCCAGATTGCCTTATTACATAACGGTAATGCTTTTTTTTGGCATCTTTTACTGAATGAAAATCATAAGGAACTTCTGTTATTTCACTGATAGAAATATCATCTGGTAAAAGTGCATTAAGGCCTAACAGTATTTTGGATTCACTTAAATTTGAATCAACTCTGAAATTTGCAACTTGAGCAATAGCGTGTACCCCGGTGTCAGTTCGACCGCTTGCGTAAAGTGTTATTTTTTGGTTTGTTATTTTTTCAAGGTGCTTTTGAATAGTTTCCTGAACGGTTCTAAAGCCAGGTTGGGTTTGCCAACCCTGAAATTCTGTGCCATCATAACTAATAATAAGTTTTAAATTTCGCATAATAAACATTGTCATTCGCAAGCGAAAGTAGTTCCAAGGGGGTTATGTGCTGTAATGATGGTATCTAAAAATATTTTCCTAATCATTTGAAAGCTTCACTGCAAATAACCATTGATTCTTAAACTAGTTCTATTTCTTTTATTGTATCTTTTTAAAGGGTTTAGGGAATAAATTAATAATGAACGATGATGGGCCGGAAAAATGGATGAGTTTGGCCCTTGATCTCGCAATTCGAGGTCGTGGATTGGTAGAGCCTAATCCTATGGTTGGAGCTGTATTAGTTAGAGAAAACATTGTGGTTGGTGTTGGTTGGCACCAAAGGTTTGGTGGTTTACATGCTGAAATCGAAGCTTTAAATCAAGCCGGCGTTAAAGCCTTTGGAAGTACTTTGTTTGTTTCTCTTGAGCCTTGTTCTCATCATGGGAAAACTCCGCCTTGTGCAAATGCAATTTTAAATTCCGGGATATCCAAAATTTTTGTAGCAATGCGTGATCCGAATCCATTGGTTGCTGGTAAAGGCATTGCTTTTTTACAATCTCATGGGATTGAAGTGGAAGTTGGGGTTGGTAAAGAAAAAGCTGAATTTATCAATGCTCCATTTATTAAATACCATTTGCATTCAAAACCATTTGTTATTGCGAAATGGGCTATGAGTCTGGATGGTAAGATTGCGACGAAATCGGGTGAATCAAAATGGATTAGTAATGAAAAATGCAGAGAAAAAGTTCATCAATTACGCGGTTTGGTGGATGCAATTTTAGTTGGCGTTGGAACAGTAGAAATTGATGACCCTATGTTAAATGCAAGGCCAGAAGGGCCAAGAAAACAAATGCGAGTTGTGATCGATCCTAAAGCCAGAATAAGCCATTCTTCACGAATCGTTCAATCTGCTAAGGAATTTCCAACGATAATTGCTGTGCATGAAAATGTTTCGAAAGAATTAAAAGTAAGGTTGCAAAATTCGGGTTGTGAACTGCTCGAACTTACTTCGAATAATTCTGCTAAACTTATAGATGAACTTTTAATGCTGTTGGGAAAAAAAGGGATTCAAAACCTATTGGTGGAAGGAGGCGGAAAAACGCTCGGGAATTTTTTTGACGCAGATCAAGTTGATGAAATTCAGGTTTATATCGCCCCATTTATCATTGGCGGTTCAGATGCAATCTCACCAGTAGGAGGGGTTGGAATTCTTGAAATGGCCCAGAGGCGAAAAATAGCTTCTTTCGCCTACGAGATGATTGATGATAATATTCTGTTATCGGGTAGACTTAAGCATTATGAATCAAAATAAAGTTTTTGGATGATTATGAAAACTACGACTTGGCAAAAACAGCTTTGGATAAAATATTCGCCAAATTATGAGTCATTTACCTCGTTGTTTGTTTCATTTATCGTTCACATTGCACTGATTACCCTAATAATGATGCTTGGTTGGGAAGGGTTAAAAAAAGCAATAATCGGAGATGTTAACCGGAGGCTTGGGGTTTCGTCAGTAAGGGTTGGGGGTGGCACTTCGTCTGGTTCTCCTGATGCAAAAGAAAATGACGATACGATCAAAACCCCTCCTAAATTGAATCTTCCAGATAAAGAAAGTATGCCCGAAATTCCATTAAAGTTGGATCCTTCTCCGACAGAGAAAATTCAAGTTGATAAATCGGGCGGAAAATCCTTAGTAGAGGATGCGAATGCCAAAGCCCAAGACTTATCTAGGATTGGGCAAAATTTAAAAAGCAAAATGATTGAGGGTTTAAAGGGTGTTGGAAATACAAAAGGAGACGGGGTGGGCGATGGTCGGGGTGAACGAATGCT
>DBCB01000338.1:0-407 GCA_002303765.1 Planctomycetaceae bacterium UBA969 | reverse complement strand
TCGGTGGATAATGGTTTTTAACACCACAAATGGCTCGGATTATCTTTCACAATTAATGGACTTGAATGCTCGGCTTGCTTTCCCGGATCCAAATAAGCCAGGTAAATTTTTAGTTATTTCAAACCTTGGTGCTAAACCTATAACGACCATGGAATTGGATTTATCTTCAGTTAGTGATATTTTTTGGGTGGATGACAAAGCCCAATCAGTTTCAAATTTATCTCGTGCGATGGCCCTGCAAATCAAAACTGAGGCATTTGTTGTGCTAATGCCTATTTCCGTTGAAGAAAAACTGCAGAAGCTTGAAAAAGCATCGCTTCAAGGTGCTAAAGAGGATGATATTCAAGAGACTCGGTTTACAATCAGTAAAACCGCAGGTAAATACGAACCTGCAAAGGCAGATATAA
>DBCB01000364.1:243-21856 GCA_002303765.1 Planctomycetaceae bacterium UBA969 | reverse complement strand
GGGTGTTTCGGGTGACACTATGACGCTGGCAAAGCGTCCCAAAGCAAACCGCTGCACAATTGCCTGCAAGATTTTTAAGGCTATCATTCCACTCAAGATGATCCCATGCAACATCAGCTTTGATTTCATATTCCGCCTGGCCTAGAGGATCCAGCTGCACTGCCACCGTTCCAGTTGGATGAATTAAATCTTCCTGCAAAAACTCAGGATTCAGACCCAATTCTTGGCATTTTTTGGCCAACTCTTTGCCCAAAGCATCATTTCCCACCCTACTAACCATAATTGCGGGCCATCCCAACTGATAAGAATGAAAAGTGAAATTAAACGGAGCCCCACCCGCTTGCTTCCCAGAAGGCAGCATGTCCCAAAGTATTTCTCCAAAGCCCACGATTGGTTGCAAATTACGACTCCCAATTAAAAAGTATCAAAAAGGCAGAACAGGATGGCCCATCAAATGACCAATCCCATCGATCAAGCCTATCAAGCTCAGGAAAATGAGTAGAAATTTCACCAGATAAATACCCAAAACCATAATTTTGAGCCTTATCCAATCAAAAACCCAACGATAAGACTCGGGTATAAATAGGGATGCAAGTGTAAGAAGAAGCAAAGGGACAACATGAAATACATTAAAAATGGCAAGAGCGATCAGAGTATTTTCCAAATTCAAACGAGCTTGGTGTATTTGCTGAAGAATTGCAAAGTAAGGCAAAGACAGGGGGAATTCTAAAATTGCAACGGTGGATGATGCGATAAAAACGCTAACAAAGGTTATTTGAGTAATCTGCTTTTTTTCATCTGTTTTCATTTTGATTGTCACGCCAAAATAGAAAAGCGCAACTGCAAGTATCAATTCTAAAATATGATCAACGGTTGAATCTTTTGGCAGGATATTTTGCAACCAAGTAGCCAGTCCAAAGTAAACAAAACCGCCTAGAACTACAAACACTATAAAAAATGATGCGGAAACCCCCAGCGCAGGAACAATGTTTTTTTGATTTTTAAGACTCAAAACCAACAAGGTAATTCCCGTAGGGCTGATTCCATTAAAAAATCCAACCAACGAAGCAGCTAGAAACAAGTACCATACTTCCATGAACCCCACCTTTTGCATTTAACCATCACGAATGAACATCGATAAAGTGATATCCATCTCATTTCTATCATGTTAATAAGATATTAAAGCTAGCCTCGCCTCGCTTGAGCCATCCCCAACCGATGCACCTCTATCCGCGGAAGAATGCACCTAAAAAGAATATAAACCAATACAATTAAACAACTTGTGTTCCATCAAAACAAACTTAAATGCTAAAGCTAATCTTCAAGAAATACAAGGAAATCGCATATTCCAATCATTGTGTCATCAACAACACAAGACACCCATCCAAAGAAGCAATATAATTGCATATTATTGGGGCTATAGCTCAACGGCAGAGCAGGGAACTCATAATTCCTTGGTTCCTGGTTCGAATCCAGGTAGCCCCACTCCTTCCTTTTCATGCTTAAGACTTAAAATAAATAGTGCTCGGTTTATCAGATCTGCATTGATTTGTTAATGTTTTACAAAAACAACCAAAAGTGGTAGTTTATTCAATTATGGGTTCTTCATTGCATCTGCTATTACAAAATCCCAACCTACGATAAACGAATTAGAACCATGCAATTTGGTTCACATCGAAAAAGGGCACATATGAAATCATTCCCCAGAATAGTGGCTTTACCTTTTTTGGTTGCAATATATATGGGAGGAGCGCTTGCCCTTGCTGAAGATTATCATTTTCCTGTTGAATCGAATTTGCGTGTTGGAATAGCCAAGGTGGATATCACGCCACCTGCGGATACACCCGTGGTTGGTCATGTAAGGCCAACCAATGGAATACGCGATCCCATTCGTGCAGGGGTTTTGGTACTAAGCAACGGGGAAACGCAGGTAGCAATTGTAACCTTGGATTTAATCAGCGCATCTGGAGAAATGGTGACGCAATTAAGGCAGGCAATTGCAAGCAAGACAAAAACGCCTGAAAAAAACATCATGATTGCATCATCTCACAACCACTCTGGTCCGGGCTGGAGCACTGAAGTGGCATGGAGTCGAACTGTAGTAACAAAAATAGCTGCAGCAGCAGAAGAGGCTGAAAAATCGATGCGGCCTGTAACCATCGGGTATGGTGAAGATCGCATCGACTTCAATATCAATCGTAGAAAAGTGATTGATGGGAGGGCCTTGGTAAGGCTCGATCCAAACGGCCCGTGTGATCATCGGGTAAAAGTTCTTCGTTTTGATGATGGAAAATCTCTCGAACCCATGGGCATTCTCATGCATGCGGTTTGCCATCCTTGCGTTTTCACTTGGGGCGACAAACTGACGCCTCCTTATCCCAAGGGTTTTCCAAAGATAAGTGCAGATTTTCCGGGAGAGGCCCAGAGTTTTGTAGAGAAAGTTTATGGCACAAAAACTCAGGCGATGTTCTTACAAGGTTGCGCTGGAGATATAAGGCCGAATCTGCCCGGGATTCCCTATCGCTGTGGTGATGAAGCGGATATCAAGTGGACGGGGCGCAGTTTGGGTTGTGCGGTGGTTCGTGCAGCAGACAAAAGCGTAATTCGAGAAGAACTTGCAAAACGAAAAAGTATTTATCCACTAAAATGTGCAACCAGCGCCATAGAGCTTCCCGGCAAGAAAGAAAAATTGAACTGCGAGATGCAAGCGATGAGGGTGGGCGATTTTTTGCTGCTAACCATCCCCGGAGAACCGATGGTTGAGTATGGATTTAAAATTGAAAAAGCGATAGCAGACCGGGCGATCCCAATTGTAATAGGTTACGCCAACGGAAATCTAGGATATATTTGCACTGCGGAATCGCACAAGTACGGTGGTTACGAACCCAACATGTCGCCTTTGCTTCCAGAAGCAGAACCGTTAATCCTTGCGGAACTCGGGCGCCTTGCGGATAAAGTGCTTGCAGATGTTTTTGAATCATTCAAGCCTGAAAAAAAATAGGACAGATTGTTCGTAATTATTAAAGTGTATCTAATTCTTAAAGCAATAATAAAGGAGTGTCCATCATGCGCATATTGAGTTTTATAATCTTGGCTTCCGCGTCATTATTAACAACCGCATCTGAACCAATAACTTTACCCCCTTTAAGCACAGCACTAACCATGCATGCGTCATTCGACAAAGAAATTCACGCAGACTTTTCTAAAGGAGACCGGTTTGGTTATGTGCGCAAAGGCAAAGAGAATGTTAAGGCGGAATCGAATGAAGAAGTAAAAATAGCACAGGGTGCGGGCAAGTTTGGGGGTTCTCTTTGGTTTCCTAAGAAAGGGAATTTCAGACCCCAATTCAACAATGCCAAGGTCCTTGATTACAATGAAAAGAGTTGGAGCAGCACGATTTCCGTTTGGCTTAAGCTTGACCCCAACAAGGATTTAGAACCTGGCTATTGCGACCCTGTTCAAATCGTGGGCAACGATACCAAAAAAGGATTCATCTTTCTGGAATGGTCTAAGGATGAATCGCCCCGTTATTTCCGTTATGCAATTCGCCCTTTGTTCAACATCTGGAACCCTACGAATGTTCAATGGGCTGATATTCCGTTCAATAAAAGGCCGATGGTTCAGGTCGAAAAAGCGCCTTTTTCTAGGAATGAATGGACGCACGTGGTTTTCACCGTCGAAAACATCAACGACAAATCGAAGAAGCCAAAGGGCCAGCTATTCATCAATGGGAAACTACAAGGTAGCATCGAGAATTGGGATCTAACCTTGGGTTGGGATCCAGCCCAAGTATTGCTTGTTTTAGGGGCATCTTATGTCGGGCATATGGATGATTTAGGGGTATTCAATCGTGCCTTGAATGAGACCGAAGTAAAACACTTATTTGAATTTAAGAAAGGCATTAGCGAACTTTATCGCTAATGCCTTTCTTTATAAATCGAACCAATCATAATGAACTACATATTAGATTCTTAGAAAATAATGATTACTTGGTAAGACGCTTGACCTTCGCAAGATCGTCTTCAGCTTCCTTGTCTTTACCCATTGCCTTGTAGGTATTAGCCCGGTTATTAAACAGCTTGGCATCAGCGGGATCAAGTTGAATGGCCTTGGTGTAATCAGCAATGGCATCTTCATAATTTTTCATAGCAAAGGCAGAGTTGCCACGGTGGTTGTAGGCAGCGGTATAGGAAGGATTTATTTCGATGGCCTTGGTGAAATCAGCAATTGATTCTGCAAATTTTTTCTGGTCTGCATAAGCAAGGCCTCGTTCATTATAAGCATCATGATCTTTTGAATTAATATTAATCAACGCAGTAAAATCTGCAATAGCTTCGGGTTGTTTTCGCTGGTTCAAAAAGATGATGCCTCGGTTATGCAATGCATGCACATACTTTGGATCAGCCATGATGGCTTTTGAGTATTGGGCAATCGCTTCAGGAAAATTCAACTTGTTAGCTTCTGCAACGCCTTTATTAAACGCCTCGACTGCCGCCTTATTGACACCTGGAGGCTGTGCAAATGCAGACAAAGTAATCACAAAGCTCAATGCAAAGCTCAAACCAAATACCTTTTTCATATTGCACCTTGATTAATAATAGAAAAACTTATCCATTAGAATTATTTTAAACCAAGGAGTTAGCATCGTACAGACGATTTTACTTGGTTATTACTTCTAACTACAAAAAGAAAACCCCCGGACTTATTATCAGGAGGGGTTTCCCAAACCAACCATGTTCGTGTCTTAAGAAAGAACCAATGGACCATCTTTACAATATTCAGGGTTGCCAAAAGATGAAATAGTGTGGCCAAACCCATGAGCCATTGCCATTAGTAGGCGATTATGGGCAATACGGGGAAACTTTACCGAACGGCCAGCTTTCCAACCTAAATTGCCACCCACCATCACAAATGGAATATTATCAAGCGTATGCGAATTCCCTTTCCCAAGCTCATTAGTCCATACAAGAAGCGTGTTATCCAGCATAGAACCTTGGCCATTAGGTTCAGGAGTATCGCTGAGCTTTTTAGCAAAGTATGCAATCTCTTCACAGAACCATTTGTTTATCTTTACTAACTTCTCAACTGCAACTTTATTGGTATCAGGTTCATGCGATAGCTGATGATGCCCTTCATCAATACCCAGCCATTTCATGCGAGCACCGCCCACCGAGTTAGTGAATTGAAAGGTTGCGATGCGGTTGAAATCTGCAACAAGGCTATTATGCAAAAGGTCGAGTTGCATTCTGCTAATCTTGGGAAGGTTATCGTTTTCTTCCCGAATACCGGGATCAAGCTTAGGCATCGCATGACTTTGCGAAACTTTCAAACCACGAAGTTCTTTCTCCATCTCTCTAACAAAACCCGTATGCTCTTCGAGTATTTTGCGATCTTCTTTACCAACCAGCGCTGAAATTTTCTTCAAATCGGCAATGACTGGGTCAAGCACGCTACCCAGAATTTCTTTATCTTTCGCCTGCCCATAAAGCTTCGAAAACAACTGGTATGGGTCATCAATGGGAGTGATTGGCTTATTTGCGCCACTATAAGACATACGAGTCCAAGTATCAGCACGGTCCGGAACCAAAACTCCAAGTTCTAACGAGCCAAATCGAGTGCGGGTGGCATCAGCCTTTTGCAGATGATTCTTGATTTCCTGATCAATGGATAACCCATTGGCCCAGCCAGCAGGAGTATGCGAACCGCCCTGCACATTACCAGGCAGCAATTCCACGCCTGTAAGCAGGCAACCAATGCCGCGCATGTGGTTATCGCCGTCTCCGCGAACTTTGTCACAAACACCATTCATAACCAAGGTTTGTTTTTTGAAGGGCTCTAAAGGTGAAAGGATTTCCTTAAGGAGGAAGTTTTCGCCATCTTCATTGGGCCAAAAAGACTCAGGAACCACACCATTGGGCGAAAAGAAAATCACCATGCGCTGCTTTTGCACGCTCTTACCCGGCAGAGCAAGGGCATCAAGATTGCCCAAAAAAGGAAAAGCCGCGGCACTAATACCCGCGTTTTTAATAAAACTACGCCGATCGAATGATTTTATAGCCATATCAAGCTCCTTGGTTATACACAATCTTAGCATGGTAATCTTGGATTTGCTAAGGTTGTTTGCTAACTTCCTGCAATTTTACCCCTGCTTTTTCTGTACAAGCCATTCTCGCCATCTCTGCAGCAAGCTGGCGCATGTTCAACGAATTTTTCTCAAAGTATAGAGTCATTTTTTCGAGCGTATCTGCGCCATAAGCTCGGGTGGGTTGCTTGAGCAAATGATGGAACAAATGCTCCGTAAAAGCCCTGTGGGCATCTGGGCTGCTAGCAAGATATCGGCCCAGCCCCGAGGCGTTTTCGAGTGTGACTTTTTTCCCATCTCTTGCTACATACCAACCGTTACTATCAATCAATTTTGCATTATCTTTTTCACGCAACCGGCCTACAGCATCGAATCGTTCCAAAGTAAAACCAAGCGAATTAATGGTACCATGGCAAGTCATGCAAGCGCCCCCTTTGGTTTGCAGAGCGACTCTTTCCCGAGTATTTAGAGAGGGGTGCAAGCTTGCTGCCAAAGGCGCAGCAGCTTCTGGGGGCGGCTTTAAGGTAACCCCCAAAAGGCTACGAGCAAGAAAAACTCCACGATGAATCGGGGAAGATTCCGCACTGTAGGAAAGCATACTGAGCATATAGGGGTGGGTTACAATACCTGCGCGCTGCCCAGCATCAAGACTAACTTTTTCGAACCCCTTCTTGGATGCTGCATTTTGTTGATAAAACTTGGCGATCCGATCATTCATAAACAATTCTTGGTCCAAAAACAGGCGCTGATAACTGCTATCTTTTTCCCAGAATATCTCCTCGATTGTTTTGTCCAAGGATATTCGGAGATCGGATTCAAGCTTTGGATCGAAGCCCGGAAAGCGCGATGCATCCTTGTTAAGTTCATGGGATTGATTTAGTAAAAGAATGTCGTGAAAGAAACCCCGTATTTTTTCGTTAGTGCGCTTGTCCAGAAGCATCCGATCGATTTCCCGGTTCAAACCTTCAGCGTTTTTCAACTTCCCGGAAGCCTCTGCATCAAGCAATTGCTGATCAGGTATGGAATCCCAAAGGGTGTAGGAAAGCTGGCTTGCAAGCGCACTGCCCTGCCCTTCGTTTCGGTACAAAAAGTTAGGCGATTTCAAAACCCAGACAAGAACTCGCAATGCACCATCCTGAGGTTCTTTAAATTCTTTTAAGACTTTCTTGATGATCTCGTTTTCATTGTTTTGAAGGTTTCTTCGAAAAGCCCTGGTCGCAAACTTTTTCAGAAACTCTTCTATCTTCTCGGTGCGCTGAGCATCCCCATCTTTAGTCTTGGCGAATTCAGGCAACTTTCCTGCAACATATTTCGCAACCTCTAATGCCCCTGCGGTAGTCGCTTGATCCCATTCTTTGGAAACTGTAACTCCCCTTTCCCAACCTAGGCTGCCATCATCTGGCGGAAACGGAGTGCTCGAAACAAACATTTCGGGAAGAGTGGCTGAAGATAGATATTCCCCAGGGCATATTTCAACT
Organism: Planctomycetaceae bacterium UBA969; assembly: GCA_002303765.1. Lineage (GTDB taxonomy): Bacteria > Planctomycetota > Planctomycetia > Gemmatales > Gemmataceae > UBA969. The sequence goes on along the minus strand of DBCB01000364.1, from coordinate 14,296 downwards.
GGGCCACCAGGCTTCTTCCACAGCAATTTGACAAACGCAGGCTGCACCACCTTGGGCTTTTTATTATCGTTAACCCCTTGCTTCGCTTTAGTGAACTCCAATCTTAAAGAGTAAGAACGACCTGAAACCAAATAGATGCTTCCTTTGTATTCTGTGTCTTTTCCAGATTTGACCCAGGCATCTACTAGAGGCAAGTTATTATCATTAACCCATAACCGAACTGCATGACTTGCCTGAATTATAAATTCATAATAGCCAGTCTCTGGGGCATGAATCGCACCTGCCCAACGCAGTGTGAATTCCGCCGGTTCCATCTTTCCGGGCAAGGGGCTTTCCTCTTTAAAATCAAAATCGACCTCGGCATCGATGCGAGATTCCGCTAAATCGCCTTTATTGAAGTTTCTTGTTTTAAAGTACTCCCCACGAAGGCCTTTGGTTTTGTCTGAAGAAACCGCAGCAGGCCGGAAACTTCCAACCAGATCCATCATACTGTTTCGATACTGTTTAACCGTCAATCTGCTCAATTCAATTCTTGCTGGCCGATTTCTTTCGCGAGCGATGGAAGAATAAAAAGCATCATGAATGTAACCACTTACCGCAAGGGCGCTCGCCTCAGGCAGGGTACCCGGATCTTCCTTGGGCATCGTCTCTTCAATGATTTTGGCTAGTTGATTGGGGGTAAGATCCCCAGAAAGCGGCTTGTTGTATTTACCCTTAACACCCTCACCATTTTGACCATGGCAGGACAGGCATTTGGTCTCGTATATTTTCTTACCATCGGGGGCTCCGAGGGCGACCCCAACTTGCAATGTATTTAAAAGCAACAAAAAAAGGCTTGCCTTTAATCCATTACTAAGAAATCGATAATATGAAATTTTCATAATCAAAAGTTCGCTTCAAAACTTGTTGGTAGGCACTAACATTATATTAGTTAAATTAATCGGACATTAAAAGCACAAGATAAAATCATTTCCCAGAGATTAACAAATGATGAGCGAGCATCAACGCTTAAACATTTGACTTTACCTATAATTCCAGTTAAACTTCTTTAGTTAATACCTGCCTATGAAATTCCCAGCTAGTTACACCCTTACCCATGATTCAGGCTCAATATGATGCCGAATTCAAACTTTCTTAGAATCAAACTTTCCTGCCTATTAGTGCTTGCCTGTGGAACTTTGAGCTTGGCCCAGGTTGCAATCAAGCAAAACAAAGCTGAATCTACGCCATTAAGGCAAACGATCGATAAAGCGGTACAGGAATCTTGGAAGAAGGAAAAAATCAAGGCTGAAGGGAAGTGCGATGACTCCACCTTTTTGCGAAGGATCTATCTCGATCTTTTGGGAACCATCCCCAGTTATGATGAAGCCAAGAAATTTCTCGCTGATCAAGATGAAAAGAAACGCGACAAGTTGATCGAGCGTTTGCTAAACGATGCACAATTTCCGCAGCATCAAACAACGCTGTGGGATTTGACCTTATTTGGCCGCAACCCTCCGAATCAAGATGCCACACGAAACCGAACACTATTCAAACAATGGCTGAGTGAAAAGTTCTCTAAGAACGAACCCTTTGACCTTTGGGTACGCGATTTGATACTGGCAGAACAAGAAGGCTCTGAGTTGTACTATGCGCAATTCAACAACAAACCAGAGGACCTTACCGAATCGTTTAGCCGCATTTTCCTAGGCACTCAAATCCAATGCGCCCGATGCCATGATCACCCTTTCAGCGAGTTGTTACAAAAAGATTTCTATGGCATGACAGGATTCTTTGTCAGGCTGGTTGTGATGGATCAAGGGGCATCAGGGACTGGTGAAAAGCAATTAAAGAAATTCAAGATAGGTGAAAAGAATAGCGGGGAAGTGCTATTTTCCGGGAATCAAAAAGAGTTGAAACCGGGCAAAAATGGTGAGCCTATAAAACCAAAATTCCTTTCAGGCGCACTGCTCGAAGAACCATCCTTACCAGCAGACTATAAAGAACCAGAATTCAAGAGCGGTACGAAAACTATGCCTAAACCGCAATTTTCCCGCAAAGAAAAACTTGCGCAATGGGCAACTGCACCATCAAACCCTTTTTTCGCAAAGGCTTCAGTCAATCGGATATGGAGCCAATTCATGGGCCGGGGCATTGTTCATCCTGTCGATAATTTCGGAACCGACAACAAGCCCACTCTTCCAGATCTATTAGATAATCTTACCGAACAATTCATTGCTCACAAATTCGACACGAAATGGCTAATACGGGAAATAGTTAGTAGTGAGACTTATCAACTGGGAAGCAAAGGAGAGAACAAAGAATCCCTGCCCAAACATTTTGAGCGCGCACGCATCAGGCCACTTTCTGCCGAAGAAATTCTAACAGTAATGAAAGTAGCTGGAGGAGACCCAGAACAGAAAAGCGAAGGCTCAACTGGAGAGTATTTCCGCAGGTACTTTGGTGAACCCACCAATGGCTTGGGCGATTTCCAAGGCAGCCTAAGCGAGCATCTCTTCCTTAATAACAGCAGCAATGTTCGTGCCTTTATCAGTCGTAAAAAAGGCAACCTCGCAGACGCCATCAATCTTTCAAAAGAACCTTGGGATCAACGCATCGACAAAATGTTCCTTTCAGTTTTGACCAGATACCCAAAAGATTCCGAAAGAGCAAAGTTTGCGGCCTATTTACAAAGCGAACCAAAATCAGAAAACCTAGTGGAAGAAGCAATCTGGGTGCTTATGAACATGAGCGAGTTTCGTTTCAATCACTAACCAATTAAACGGCAATAAAATGAACGATCAATCGAACTCTAGTGAATGCAAAAAGAGTGAACATTTCTCGCGCAGAACCTTGCTAAAAGGATCTCTTGCAACAGGTGCAGGCGCCGCTATCCCTAACTGGGGTGGGCTTTTCCATTCTCAGAGCATCGCCTCGATGGCTCAAAAACTAGGCAAACGCTGCATCCTACTATGGATGAATGGCGGGGCCAGCCAGATTGATACTTTTGATATGAAACCGGGCAAAGCCACTGCAGGCCCTTTCCGTGAAGTCCAAACCAAACTGCCCGGCTACAAAGTTTGCGAATACTTACCCAAAATCGCTCAACAGGTCGACAAATTAGGCATCATTCGAAGCATGCGAACCGCTTCCCCCGATCACCCAGATGGCATCTACCACATGCACACCTGTTACAAACAATCCGAACGCATGCCGCATCCAGAACTGGGCGCTATGATCGCAAAATACCTTGGCCAAACTGATGCAGACCTTCCCAGTTTCGTGCGCATGGGACCTACAGGAAACGCTGGTTCGGGCTACCTAGGCCCCCGTTACGAACCCTTCGGAATCGAACGCAATGGCAACATGCCATACTTCACCAGCCCGTATCTACCCGCAGCGAACGAATCCAGACGCAATGATTTACTCCGCTTCATGGAAGCCGAACACAAAAAAGAAAACAGTGCTGATGCTTACGAAAGCCATCGTGTTGCCAAAGAAAGAGCCTGGCGATTGCTAAAAGCAAAATCGTTGTTTGATACCACCAAGGAATGGCCAAAGCATCAGGAATTATATGGTGCAAGTGATTTTGGTAGGGGCTGCTTTCTCGCTCGCAAGTTAACCGAGGCCGGGGTACACTTTGTCGAAATCGGCCAAGATAATTATGATAGCCATGCCGACAATTTTGTCTGCCATAAGGCCAACATGCAAATACTCGATCCCGCATGGTCGGGGCTGCTGATCGATTTAGAACGCACAGGGCAATTGCAAAACACGCTGGTCGTATGGATGGGGGAAGTAGGACGCACACCACAAATCAACAACCGGGCAGGTCGCGACCATTTTATCCGGGGCTGGACTATCGTACTTGCGGGCGGGGGAATCAAAGGTGGAGTTGTCTACGGATCAACTGATGCCGATGGCCGTGATGTTGCAACAAACCCCGTAAGCGAAGGAGATTTATTCGCAACCATATATACTGCGCTGGGAGTTAACCCACGCACAAAACATTTCGTGGGGACTAGACCGATTTGGGCCACGCCCGAAGGATCCAAACCTATTAAGGACCTTCTGCTATGAAAAGCACAACAGCAAACAAAAGCGTGAACTTCGAAAAAGCTGCGCTGCTTTGGTCTTTCACCTGGGATGCAGATTGGGTTTCCGCAGTAAGTTTCATAGGCGACAAATACATTGCTGCAGGCAACAACCTTGGCGAAATCCTACTCTGGGAACTCCCCAATAAACCTGAACCACTAATCGAAATCACTTCCGAAAAAAGTAAACCTGCCGACAAATCGGAACGACCACTTTATAGCTCGCCTAAACCAATCAGGCAAATGGTTGGGCATTCCAACATAATCAATCGCTTATTGTGCGCAGAAAACCGCTGGCTAATTAGCGCAAGCAATGATCACACTGTAAAGTATTGGGATATCGAAGCAAAACCCTCGGGCATGGCAAAGCATGTATTAAACGCACGCACCATTGAAGATATAACCCGCAATAAGAATTCAGGTAGAAAACCCCCACCGCCATTAGAAGCAGAAGTTCGAACTCAAGATGCCTCGAAAATAATCCAAGGCAAAGAATGGATTGTCGGCCTCTCCATGAGCCAAGATGAAACCACACTGGTAACTGGAGATGATGCGGGGCAGGTAGCGATTTATGATCGAAAAACGGGGGCTGAAAAAAAGCGATGGCAGGTAAAAGGCTGGGCTTTCGCTGTTGCGATCTCCCCAGATTTAAAACAAGCTCTGGTTTCCGAACGGTACCCTCTAGTGTTTGATTCAGGCCGGCACACCGCAGTAAAACTCTGGGATGTTGCAACCTCAACCGTTCAGTACGATTTAAGCAAAGAATTTAAGGACATGCAAATCGCATCTGCTGCTTACTCAAATGACGGTAAAATCTTGGCCCTTGGAAGAGGGGGCGAGGGCGAGGGAAAAATATTTTTGATAGACCCAGCGACGGGCAAAAAACTCCGCGAATTATCTCCCATACACCAATATGGTGTTACTGATCTGTGCTTTCATCCTGATGGAAAACACCTTGCCTCCACCGGCAGGGATACGGTTGTGCGCATTTGGAATATTGCAGAAGGCAAGATGATCAAAGAATTAGGAAAACCAAGGGGCGGACAATTTAAAGACTGGTTTCATGCCTTGTCATTTTCACCTGATGGCACCCGCATCGCAGTAGCAGATATGGCGGGATATATACACCTTTGGGAATTCAGATAAACCAATACATTCTTCAGTGAAGGAATAAGCTCAAGATTTAAAATTAGGGGGGAGAATTGCACCAGTCAGGTTGGATTCAGAAAAGTCGGATTGGCCTAGTTTAACACCAGAAAGATTGGCGCCGGAAAGATTGGCTTTATAAAAATTGGCACGGGTAAGATCAGCGTTGGAAAGATCAGCACCACTCATATTGGCATTGGAAAAGTTAGCGCCAATCAGAGTGGCACCTTTCATTTTCGAATTTACCAAGATAGTCTGAATCATTTTGGAACCAAAAAGGTTCGCATCAATAAAGTTGCTTCCCGTCAAATCGGCTTTGGAAAAGTTAGTTTCAAACAAAATCGCCTGCTGAAAATTAGTGTTGACCAGCAACGCCCCAACAAGACTAGTGTTAGAAAGATCCTGCATCGAAAAATCTTTGTTGGAAAGGTCGGTTCTATCAGATGCCATATTTGGAACTTTCTATAGGAGCGTCAAACTAAAATTCTTATTAAAAGTAATTATCTATAAGTAACGGAATCTAGCAAGGGTATTCAACATTATTTATTCGAAACCCAAGCTAAACTAGGTCAGATTAGCCCAAAGATTTTTGCTTCTTCCAACACCTTCAATCCATCAGGGCAAAACTTTTCAACGGCTATTCGTTTCCCTAATTCTATCAAACTAACGAACTCACCCCGCACCACTTCCGCTTCCTGTAGAACAAAAGGCCCATCATGAATGCAATGATAAACTTTTGCAAAAATAGTGGTTTGCTCATCTTCATATCGAAACGGGAACAAGAATTGTGGTTCTGCCAAGATACCTAATTCTTCAAAGCCCTCGCGTCTGGCCCCTGTTTCAAAATCCTCTCCAGCAGCCACCACCCCGCCCGCACAAACATCCCAATGCGAAGGAAAAACATCTTTGGTCGCAGTTCTTAAATGAATAAAAATTTCACCCTTTTTGTTAAACACAAGAATGTAAACACAACGATGGGGCAAGCGACCCATTCGCATCTCCCGTCTGGTTGCTACCCCCACCACTTCGCCTTCAAGGTTCAATACATCCACCATTTCCTGCTTCATATCCCTACTTTCCCAATTGAGTTGCCAACTCTTCCACCTCGGTAACCATGCTATCCAACAACTTCAACCCCAACTCCCAGAAACCAGGGTCGTTCAAATTGATGTTCATTCTAGCAAGCAAATCTACAGGAGATTCGGAACCACCACGCGATAACAAATCCATGTACTTGGGCACAAACGATTCTTTCTCCTGCTCGTACTTTTGAACCAATGCGAGAACCAGCAACTCACCAAAAGAATAAGCATAACAATAAAACGGCACATGAATAAAATGGCCAATATAGGACCACCAATAGCCATAGTTTTCAGAAAGATTAACCGAGTCGCCAAACATAGGCTGATTAGCTTCGGCCCATAGCGTGTTGAATCTTTCCGAAGAAAGCTCGCCTTCTTCTTTTCGTGCCTTGTGCATTTTCTGTTCGAATCGAGTAAGAACAACCTGCCTAAAAACCGTGGCAAAACTATCTTCAATTTTCCCACAGAGCAAAGCGAGCCTGACTTTGGGTTCTTGATACTTTTCGAGTAGTTTTTTAAAGACAAGCATTTCCCCAAATACACTTGCAGTTTCAGCAGTGGTGAGAGGTGTATCACACTGGAGATAGCCGTTTTTTCGGGAAAGATATTGATGCAACCCATGCCCCAACTCATGAGCAAGGGTAGAAACATCGCGCATTTTCCCGGTGTAACTCATGAGAATATATGGATGAACAGAAGGTATAGCACTGGAAGAAAAAGCCCCGCCTCGCTTGCCTTGCCTTAGTTCCGCATCAATCCAGTTAGCATCAAAAAATTGATCTATAATCATGCCCGCCTCGGGCGAAAGTGCATGATAACTCTCCCGCACAAGCTTCGAGGCATCCTGCCATGAAACCAAAGGCATATCACCTTGAATCGGAGCATATCGATCGTAATCCTCAAGCGAAGGCAAGCCAAGCAAACGCTTTTTTAATTTGTAATAGCGATGCACCGTTGCGCCATGCTTCTCAACCGAATCCATAAGAGCTTGAACCATTTCAGCGGAAGTTTCGTTTGCAAGATGCCTAGAAGTCATGGGGGTGGGAAACTTCCTAACTTCACAATCATTTTGGTGATCGAGCACTAAAGTGTTAAAGAGATACGAAAGCAATTTGTTTTGCTCTTTCAGCCCTTTGGTTATTCCCTCTGCGCCTGCTTTTCGAATGCTTCGATCTGCATCGTAAAGCTTGGCATTGATTTGTTGAAACGAAAGCTTCTGCTCCGCACCATCTTGGGTGAAGGGATAAGTCATCGAAGCAACAGTTTCATCAAAGAGCCTAACAAATGCAGACCTGCCCGTAAGGGTTTTAACATCCACAACTTTTTCTTCAGGTTCAGAAAGGTAATGAGCCTTCCACGCACGCTTTTGCTCTAAAAAATGGGTATACTTCAAGAGTTGCGGAGTTTTTGCGAGCCCAGTTGCAACATCATCAGGAATTTTAATCAGCTCTAGATCGAAGAACAAAAGATGCTGGTTGATTTTAGTACGGGTTTCACGAGTCTTTGCAACCAATGCCCCATGCGTAGCGTCGTCTGTCTTGGCAGCATGCACCAAAGATGCATAAATCGCAGGCCTATCCATGATCTCATACAAAGATTCAACCTGCTGGATGGCTTGCAAAAGAAAATCTGCATCCGAAAGCTTAAGGCTGCTGATCTTGCCTCGATATTGCGTTTCAAATTCTTGCGCTAGTCTCTGGGCATCTACAATATCTTGGTCCAATTTCGGATCAGCAACGCTGGAATACAAATCCTTAAGATCCCAAGCAACACCGTTGGCACCACCATTATTTTCAAGAGTCATTTACATAATCCTTTTATTAATCAATTATTCTTTGTTCTTTTTCCCAACTTACCACTCGGACTCCGGGCTCTTCATTCAGAATATTAACCAGATGCAGAATGGCATTCTGCTGGTTCACAGGCGAAACCATCTGGGCAGTAATTTCAGTTTCCTTTAACGCCTCTTGCTTGGCAGTTGCAAGAGACTTCAACGAAAGTGCAGGATTTAATTCCAAAAACTTTACAAACACCCCTCTAATGGCTGTGTCTTTCCCAAAAGTGATCACCACATTGATTTTAAAATTCATCTCTTCTTCAGAAAATCTATCAAGGCGCAATACCCAGTAAGATATTGGCCGAAATATCAAGTGAACCAGTAATACAGTGAAAGCCCCACCCATGGCAAATCCCCAATGCCCTGCACCGCATATTGCACCAACAGCCGCACTACACCAAAGTGTTGCAGCAGTATTCATGCCGCGAATATTTACACCTTGCTTAAGAATAACTCCGCCCCCAAGAAACCCTATCCCACTGATAATATAAGATGCAATTCTCGTGGGGCTTCCAACATCGTGCAGCAAAAAAGTAAGCGACATAAACAAGGCAGAACCAACACAAACCAAAGCATTAGTCCGAAGGCCCGCAGGATGTTGCCTGAATTCCCTTTCAAGCCCAATGAGCAACCCGAGACCAAGCGCAGAATAAACATTCACGATAAAATCATAGTAATCCATGTTCATTCTCAGTTGTTCCACTTGCCCAGCAAAGCAACGAATTTTACAACTTAGTGCTGGCATTAAAACTATTTTTGTTATGATAATGCCTTCTAAGTCATTTGTATCCAAGGAAAGTTATTTAATCGAGGCAGGAAGCAATGGAATGGATTGTCCCACTGGTCACATTGACCGGCATGGAAATTGTTTTAGGAATTGACAATATCATCTTTCTTGCAATTCTTGCAGGGAGGCTCCCCAAAGAACAACGTGGCTACGCTAGGCAAATAGGCCTTGTGCTTGCATTGGGAACCCGCCTGCTACTGCTATTCAGCATATCTTGGATTTTAAGCCTGCATCAAATTGTTTTAACCCTTCCCGAGTGGGCCGCAAAAACAGAGGAAGCTAGAGAGATTTCTTGGAAAGATCTAATCCTCCTCGCAGGAGGACTGTTCTTAATCGCCAAGAGCACATTCGAAATTCATCATAAGCTTGAAGGTCACCCCGAAGGGCATCCCGAGCATTCGCCCAACACCAAAAGTAATTTTGCGATGGTGCTAGTTCAAATCGCAGTGCTTGACATTGTTTTTTCACTCGACTCTGTAATCACCGCTGTTGGGATGGTGCAAGAAATAGGCGTCATTATTATCGCAATGATCATCACGGTAATGGTCATGATGATTTTTGCAGGGCCGGTCAGCAACTTCGTTGAAAAGCATCCCACCCTGAAAGTGCTTGCACTTAGCTTTCTAATCCTTATCGGGGTTGTCCTAATGGCAGAAGGCATGGGCCAACACATCGACAAAGCCTACATTTACTTTGCAATGGGCTTCTCGTTTACCGTGGAAATGATCAACCTGCGAGTGCGGGCTTAATCATCACTAGGCAAGCAAAGGCGCAATTCGTTCACGGGCAAGTTTAGCTGCCTGATCCGGATCTTCAACATAGGGATAAAGTTCGATGGTTACCCATTCTTTATAACCAATAGCCTTGATGGCTTCGATCGCGGCTTTAAAGTCGATCGCCCCATCGCCTGGAATAAGGTGATGATGCACCCGAGTACTTGCAATATCTTCGAGATGAAAATGCTTAATGTACTTTGCGAGCCTTGGAATAGTGCTGGCAGGGTCATCGCCCACACAGTACGAATGGCCTATATCAAAGTTGCATCCAACCATAGGTGACTTAATGTGCCCCATGAATTCTAAAAATTGATCTGCAGTTTCAATCAACAAACCGGGTTCCGGTTCGATGAGTAACAAAACACCTTCTTTTTCAGCATGTTCGATCACTGGCTTTAGCATTTCGACAAACAACTTCAGCCCTGCATTCCAAGAGGCCCCAGCTTCAACTGGACCACCTGGCTCGGTTGTGATGCAAGGTGCGCCCAATTCTTTTGCCATCGTTAAACAACGCATGGTGTGATCGATACGAATCTGGCGGTAATGCTTATCCGGTTCAATCCAAGAAGGATACCAATAACGCTGTCTAGGATCATTGACTGCGTGCATCATAAAGGAATTGATGTTGGAAATCGCAAGGTTGTTGGATTTAAGCGAATCGCGAATGCCCTGCTTTTGTTCTTCAAGCATGAAGGCTGGCCAAGCATGGGGCACATCCGCCATGATTTCTATTCCTTGATAACCAAGCTTGCCAATCTTTTTAGCAGCATCGTTAAAGGAGAATCGCAAATAGGCATTACTACTAAAAGCTAACTTCATGATTTTTCTCCGGTTTCTTCAACGTAGTCGCGAAGCATTTCAAATTGTTGGAAGAAATCGTGATTGGTTTCGCCCATCGGCCCCTTGAAGAAGCAAGAAAGATGACGCATGATACCCGATTCACCTCTGCGTTTTGCAAATAGTGCAAACCTTGCAAGATCAATCACTAAAGGCGCAGCCAAAACAGAGTCGCAGCCTTGCCAAATGAATTGAAGAATCATCGGGGTGCCAAGAAAGCCCTGATAATGAATATGATTCCAAGCAGTTTTCCAATCATCCATGGAAGGAATATATTCGATGGTAACCAAGGTCTGTGGCTTATAGCCAACGATTGAGGAAATAACTTGATCCTTGGTTTTGATTTTGGAGGCCTTATTGGCGGGATCATCGAGGACAATGCCATCGCGATTGCCAAAGATGTTATGACCAACCCAGCTAAGAATCTTCCAGTTGCGCAGTGCAAACATTGGCGCCAGCACAGATTTCATCAGCGTTTCACCCGTCTTGCCATCCTGCCCTGCAAGAGGCGCACCCTTGATTTTTGCGAGTTCCTGAATGGCAGGGAATGAGGCACCCAGGGATGGGGTGAAATTAACAAAGGGCATTCCCAGATCCACTGCGGCCCAAGCATACATCGAACTGGTGGGGAGAACATTTTCGCCCGCATCCAAAGCTGCATTCATAGCTTTAAGGGTTTGATGCTGAACACCGGTTTGAAAAGGTGGTTCGGTTGAAGCCACACTCATCACAACCACATGCTCTAGATCGTTTGCTTTTTGAAAGTTTTTAAGATCGGATTGAATACGTTTAATGGTTTGACGGGGAGTTTCTTTAACATTCGCTTTTTTTAAATCAGCCATCTTTGCTATGGTTGATCCCGATTCAACTGCAGAGCCAGGCTTAATATTCTTGCTCCATTCTGCAAGATCTTTCTCTGAACCTGCAAGCATTTCTGCATCAAATATTTTAGCCTTCAGGTGCAATTCCTTGGCGGTTTCCATGAATGATCCTTTACGGATTTCATGGCCACCCACCACAAATGAATCTAAAGCATCTAGCTTTAAAGTTTCAAAAAGGGGCAACTCTGTCACCAGCGATGTGGTGTCAGAAAGTTTATTGCGAATGGCAGCAAGGCCTAGCGCCGCTGTTGTTCCAACGCCGCCACAAGCGCCTATCAACCACAGACCCACTTTTTTCTTAGCCATGAAATTCAACTCCAATGATGATTTAAATATCAAAAGGAAGGATAGTTAAAGTGGCAGCCTGCCAAGCATTTCCAAACACATTAGTGTTATTATCAGTATCGCATACCCATAGGGCAAGCATGTTCAATGATATGAAATAATCTGTGGAGTGCTACAATAATCATAAGATAGTATTTTTCCCGCTGTGGAGTCATGAATGTCTGAAGATAATTCGATTTATTGTTCGATTGATGAAGCGATCGAAGAGCTCCGGCAAGGCCGGCTTATCGTTGTGGTTGATGATCTAAATCGTGAAAATGAAGGCGATTTAGTCATCGCTGCTGAAAAAGCCACCCCAGAAAACATCAACTTTATGATGCGTAACGGCTGTGGGCTCGTTTGCCTGGCTATGTCGACTGCCATTTGCAACCGGCTTAACCTCGATGTTCTTCCCTCCTCCCATTCAGAGGGTATTACCACCCCTTTTACCCCATATATTGATGCCCGCACTGGAATCACAACCGGAACATCATCCTTTGATCGGGCCCGCACCGTGCAAGTTGCAATCGATGAAAACTCCACCCCTCACGACTTGATTCGTGGCAAAGGCCATGTGCCCGGCCTTAAGGCTCGCGATGGAGGCGTGCTCGTTCGAGCAGGCCATACCGAGGGCAGCGTCGATCTTGCTAGGCTTGCAGGCCTTAAAGAAGCTGCGGTTATTTGTGAAGTTGTAAACCCCGATGGCAGCATGGCTAGAGTAGCAGACTTGATCCCTTACTGCAAAAAACATGGTCTTAAAATGTGCACCATCGAAGACCTGATCAAACACCGCAGACAACGAGAAAAATTAATCCGCAGAGAAATCGAACTCAAACTTCCTACAAAATTAGGCAACTTTGATCTCATCGCGTATTCTTCCGTGGTTGACCCTGAACCGCATTTGGCTTTATGTGCGGGTGGGATTGGCGTATCCACCAATGGCCAAGTTGCAATCCAAGAAGAACCCGTACTTGTGCGTATTCATAGCCAGTGCCTGACGGGCGATATTTTCGATAGCCTGCTGTGCGATTGCGGTTCGCAGTTGCATCATGCCATGCGACAAATTGAAAAAGTGGGCAAAGGGGTGCTTCTTTACATGAGGCAGGAAGGCCGTGGCATAGGCCTGCTTTCCAAATTAAAAGCTTACAAACTTCAACAGGAAGAAGGGTTGGACACCGTAGAAGCCAATCAGAAGCTAGGATTTGGTGCAGATTTGAGGCATTATGGCATCGGAGCGCAAATCCTCAACGATCTTGGAATCCGGGACATAAAACTGCTTACCAACAATCCGAAAAAAGTCGTCGGCCTTGATGGGTATGGTTTAAGAATCACCGAGCGGATTCCCATCCAGATACTTGCCAACGATAATAATCGACGCTATCTAGAAACAAAAAAAACCAAACTAGGTCATATTCTAGACGGGACGAATTTAAAAGAGGAATAAAGATTAACGCCCGCCCGGCTTGGGCGCAGCGACCGGCATAGAGACACCTCGGGAAAGAACGATCTCTTTTACCTTCCAATCAGGTGGGGCATTTCCATCTGATTTTTCCTCACCTGTAACTACAAACGCGGCTTGCACCAGATACTTCGGAAATAGCAATATCAAGCAATCAAACTCAAATTCAATTTTACCTGCGTCATTTCGATAACGCGGCACAGTTCCATTTTCTACTCTTATCCAAGCCCCGCCACCAGAAAGCTGCATGGGGGGAGAATGATCAGTCATTGGCCTGAAAGCTTTGGAGAGAAGGTCAAGAATCCCCACCTTCATGACCGGGTCAGACCAAAAATTTTCACCAACACGAACAAACTTCCCATCGAATAATTGTTGCGAGGCTGCAAGGAACGCTTGGCGTTCAGGGGATTCAGCAGCTTGAATGAGTGCCCCGCCGACTACGCCCAACCCAGGGGGGATAGAAGGGGTAAAGCCCTTCATTATTTGCTCGCGGTCTTTTATTTCTGCTTTACCATATACTGCGGGCTCCCAAATTTTATTGGCCACCGCCATGCACCAACTTGCAGCAAATTCCATCGCAGATACAGAAAGCTCAAACTTCTTGCGCGACTCATCGTTTGTTTTTAACTTTTGAACCATGGCGGTTCCATCTACCAGCACCTGCCATTGCCTGCCTTTATACCCACCTGTCGGGCTTTCCTGGCCAAGTGCGACAACTGCTACTTCCATAACGCCATCTGGTATTTCCACTTCATAAATAAGCCTAACCAGATACCCACCCATTTCATAAACAGGGGAGCTTGCAGATTTCATCGTAAATTTGATTGCGCTATCGCCAGCAAACTGGATCA
>DBCB01000364.1:0-234 GCA_002303765.1 Planctomycetaceae bacterium UBA969 | reverse complement strand
TCGCACATAATCCTTAACTTTGAAGGCAGAGTAAGCCCCCTTAGTCAAAGGATCTGGTGCAATATTATAAGTGATTTCGAAAGTGGTTCTTAAGTTGGAATCTTCGGAAGGACGAGGTGGTTTTAAGGTAAGCAAAAACGCCTTGTCAATCTCACCCTTTGCGATAACCCCAAGCCATTGTTTGACAAAAGCATCTGCTTGATTTCTTACTGCAAAGTAAGTGCCTGCAAAATT
>DBCB01000020.1:17570-19532 GCA_002303765.1 Planctomycetaceae bacterium UBA969 | reverse complement strand
ATTATCGAGATGCTGGAAAGTCTGCTGGCTCGGGCAGCTTTAGTAGCTTTGGTATGCGAACCCAATTCGAATTCTAAAATATGAAAGAAGGTGTATTAAGGTGATTTCATGGTGAAAGTAAGAGCAGGCCCCAAGGCTTGGTTGATTGCTTCTACGCTTTTCCTCAACATGAATATCGTTGGATATTCAAATGCGGAAGAGCCGGCAGAAGCGCGTGATCCACCACAAATTCCTCTTAAGGAAGAATTAGGTGGTTTGACCATTGATGATCGCATCAAGCGTCTTGAATTGCGTAATGAAGAACTTCGTGCAGTTCTTCGTGCAGACCTGCCTATTTATAAGAATGCTGATGCCAACAAAACCGATGGCGTTGCCGTTGAAGGTAAGCCTTTGAATGTTCGGCAAAAACTTTTCCCGGAAAAAGCCCTCGACCCTGAATCCTATTCTCTTCAGGCCTATTGGAATAATGGTTTCGAACTTCGTTCCGATGATAAAGCTTTCACTCTTAATATTGGCGGGCGTATCGATTTTGATAATTCGTGGTATCAGCTTCCTTCCGCAATGCAGCCTACGCTTACCAATCCATTACTCGATGGTTCTGAACTGCGCAGGGCAAGATTTCGTGCGGGTGGTAATATTTATACGCAATTTGAATACGCATTTGAGGTTGATTTGTCTTCCGGTTCAGATTTCTTTACTTTGGAACCCAACCCTGAGCAGCCACTTTATTTAACCGATGCCTGGGTTGCTATCAATGATGTTCCTATTTTTGGTTCTATTAAAATAGGCCATCAGCGCGAACTCCTTACCTTTACCAATTCCATGAATGGTAACTTTCTGCAATTTATGGAACGCCCTTATATCTTTGATGCATTCAATAACTTTTTCCAATTCAGTACCGGGATTTCTGCAACTCGTAATATGTTTGATGATCATCTTCAAGCCTGGCTTGGATTGTTTCGTACAGGAACCCGAACCGGAGCTTTTGGTGTTGGTAATGGCGATGCTGCTTTTAGCGCACGATTAAATTGGCAGCCTGTTTTACTGCCCGATGAACAGTTCTGGGTAACTCTTGGTTCCGCAGGAAGTATCCGAACCATTCCGCAAGATCCAGGTTATATGTATTATTTTGCAAGGCCCCTTACCCGCGCTGGTTCTGCTTATCAGGTGCCTTACCTTATTAATACGCCTGAGCTCCTTTCCGATGATTTGGTTAACTATGTTAACTTCAATTTGCATTCTGCTTATGGTCCTTTTTCTTTTGGTGGGGAATATCTGGCCTCCTACATGACCAATGTTGTTAATAACGGGTCACCTCTTCCGAATGCACAAAATACCAATACCCCTATGCCCGTTGGTAATCTTACCTTTGATGGTTTTTATCTCGAGACACTTTATTTTATTACCCGTAATGATCACCGCCCCATCGATCTTAAAACCATGGCGTATGATCGGGTTATCCCGCAAACACCTTTTATTTGCAGGGATAAATCTGACCCCAACATGCCCAATGGTTGGGGTGCATGGGAAGTTGGTTTACGCTTTGATTACCTTAGCCTTGATAGCAATCAAGTTCAGTCGGGAACTCTTAATTCAATTACCACCGGGTTGAATTGGTATTGGAACGCCAACATGAGAATTATGGGTAATTACATCTATACTTTTAGAGATTGGAATGAACCGAACGCAACAGGCAACATCCAAGCTTTTGGTATCCGTGCCCACGTCGATTTTTAATCCCGCTTTTTCTCTTGCATTAAAACTTTCTTTTTTATCTGATACACTTTAGTAATTGAACTTTTACTTTTATTAAAGGGTTTCTTTGGCTTCCTTATTTTCGCAAGATGGATTGATACGAAAAGCGGTGCGTTACATCAGGCGCATTTATCGCAGGCGTTACGCTTCCCAGCTTAATCTTGATGATATTTTGCACTGGCCCAAGATTGATGAATCGTTGAATAA
>DBCB01000020.1:16920-17498 GCA_002303765.1 Planctomycetaceae bacterium UBA969 | reverse complement strand
AGTAATACATTTGAATTATCTATGAAGGGTGTGATTACCTTTTATGAGAATCGGCCTGAAGTACGCTCCATGTTTCCTGTAGGAGTCACCCTTTCTGGCATGAAGGCATTCCTTGCGTACATGGTCTATCATTTGAAACCTGAAGATGGTCTTTCTCTATTTGATATCTATAGTTTTTTTAGAACGGTGGAGAGTTTTCCATCTTTGACCACCACAGTTGTGTACCTCAATCATCCGCAGTATCAAAAATTATTTCCCAATGCGCTTGAGGATGAAGAGCACTGGTTTGAGTTTGTTCAATACCTTAAAAAAACATTCAGGATCAAGGCAGACTGGATCAACGAACCCTCGTTAGACAATAAACTTGAAAAGCTAATTTACCCTGGTGTTAATGTTCTTGGGCATTTTTGTTACCCCTCCGGGTTGCAGGTTGCAGCAACATTAGTTGTTGAGTCTTTTGAAAAAGCAGGCCACCAGGTATTGCGAAGAAGCATTCCTGCGACCCCAAGTGATAGTCCCAAGGGTAAATTATTGCGTTCTTTACTGCGATACAAAAACACCATCATTGTTATGGCTCC
>DBCB01000020.1:0-16846 GCA_002303765.1 Planctomycetaceae bacterium UBA969 | reverse complement strand
ATTTGGTATTGGGAACTCGAAGAGGCTCCTGCGCATTGGGCAGGTTTAACCCAAGGTGTGCAGGAGCTCTGGGCCCCAACCACGCATATTCAAAAGGCACTCGCCAAGGTTGTATCCGTTCCTGTAATTCCCATGTTGCCTGCGATCACCTTGCCATCGTTTACATCGCTTTCCAGAAAAGAACTTGGATTAAACGAAGATGAGTTTATCTTTTTGTTTGTCTTTGATCTTGCAAGTATCATGGAACGAAAAAATCCCCTCGGTTTGATTCGTGCTTTTAAGCTTGCTTTTGCTTCAATGCCAAAAATTAAACTGGTTTTGAAGGTTTCGCGTGCGAAGAATTACCCAGAAGAGATTAAGTTATTGCGCGATGCAATCGATGGCGCAAATATCTATCTCGATATTAGTGATATGGCCCGTGAGAAAGTTACCGCGCTCATGAATTCATGTGATTGTTATGTTTCGCTGCATCGTGCAGAGGGGCTTGGTTTAACAATTGCGGAAGCCATGCTTTTAGGTAAACCCGTTATCGCTACAGCGTATTCGGGCAATCTCGATTTCATGGATGATAACACTTCTTTATTAGTTAAGTATGATCGTGTTGAGCTTGATCAAGATTATCTGCCTTACCAAAAAGGTTGGCATTGGGCTGACCCCGATGTTAACGATGCTGCGGAAAAAATGCGCTGGGTCTATGAAAACCCGTCAGCAGCCAAACTTATAGGTGACGCAGCAAAGCTTAAATTGAATGATCTTTTATCGCCCAAGCGGGCAGGTGAGAGAATGATAGCAAGGTTGGATTCGTTTCAATAACTTAGGCAGCAATCTTCTTTTCAGATTTGGGTAGCGGAAATAAATTTTCCAATTCTTTTCGTACTACTTCCGGGCTGAAATGTTCTCTTGCATAAGCCAAGGCCTTATATTGCCTTTGTTCCCATACTTCTTTGTTGGAATACAATTGAACCACTTCATTGATAAAGGTCTCGAAATTTTCAGCGATTGCAACCACTGAACCATCTTGGATGCCAAATCCACGGCCTGCTGCAATGCTTGCAACACTAGGGACCCCATGTGCCATCGCTTCAGCTAATTTAAGAGGGATACCTGCGCCAAAGCGTAGCGGGCAGATCACTACTCGTGCTTGGTCATAAAGCGGTTGTAAATCTTCCACTCTTCCTAATAATTGTGCTGTTTTGCCTGCAGCTGCAATAATTCTTTTACAGGGGTTGGCGCCCACTATGATCATTTTGCAATCAGGCAGTTGGGCGCTTATCTTAGGCCATGATTCTTTTAAAAATAGTTCCAGTGCATCCACATTGGGTGCATGGGCATCGGTTAACCCGCCAACGAATATGAGGTTTTTTCTTGATTCATACCCCGGTGCGTTTTCATTGGCTTCCATCGGATGCCCATAGATCGCAACCCTTTTTCCTTGCAAACCTTCTAATACGGTTTTTCTATCTGCTTCACTTACCACCAGCACAGTATCGGCTTGTTTCATGATTGCAAACTCTCGATTTTTCAAGTCTGCAAGGTGATCTGGTGCGATCGATTTCCCCTCGATTAGGGCACGATCTAATTCCCTTTGAAATATGATGGCTTCCGTATCGTAGATAAGATGAGCTTTGGGAAAATGTTTGCGCATGCGCCAAAGCATCGGCTCTGCATGGTGCGGTTTGCAAACCATGATTGTATCGTAAAAGCCTTGTCTTTCTTCAAAGAGGGCTTCAAGGTCAAAGGCGCCATGAAAGATTTCTATGCCGTGAAGCTGCAATTCTTTTACGGTAGCGCCATGGGTTGCAGTATCGGTGAGTGGAATGTAGGTAACTTTATGACCTAAGCTTGCGAGGTCGAGCAGTATTTTTTTGGTTCGAGGCATACCAGCGCCTCTGCTAGGATCGGGAACATAATCATCCATAACAAGAATGTTACGGCCTATCTTTTTATCTCGTGCATGGAGTGCTGATTCTTCTTCTTGAAGGAGTGAGAGTTCGCGCTCGAACTTCTTCTTAAAAATTGGTGCGTTAGTTTGGCATAATTTGAATGCCCGCCCGGATAAGTTTCCATTCTCTCGATGTAGTACTGCAGCGTGTGGTTGCACTAAAACTTTATAGCCCAACCTTTTGATGCTCATACAGAGATCAACATCTTCAAAGTATGCGGGGTTGTAGCGTTCATCAAAACCATTTAAAGTCCGGAACAAATCCGCTCTTACCATCAATGCAGCACCCGAACAGAAATCAACTTCCCTAACATGATTGAATTCGCATGCGTTGGGATTAGCATTGCTTCTGCCATAACCCCAGGTGGAACCATCTTTACGAACCAGGCAACCCGATTCCTGCAATCTGCCATCCATATGAATTAGTTTGGCACCCACTGCCCCAACATCATTTCTTGATTCCATTAATTGTGACAGCTCATCACACCAGCCAGGTAGTACCGAGGTATCGTGGTTGAGAAATAGGAGGTATTTGCCATGGGCGTGTTTGCTTGCAGCGTTGTTACCGCGGATGAAATCTAAGTTTTCTGAATTACGAAGTACGATAGCGTTTTCGATGCGGTCTAATAATTCATTGGTGCGATCGGTGGAAGCGTTATCTGCGATGATGATTTCGTAGGAATCGTGTGTATGGTTTACAACGCTTTGCAGGCATTCTAAAAGGAGTGCAGCTTTGTTGTAGGTAAGAACAATGATGCTGACGAGTGGTTTCCGGGCAATCTTAAACGAAATACATGAATCTTTGTGATTAAGGAAAGCATCGAGTTTATGGTTGAAATAAACATCGAGGATATCGCCTTGATCAGCACTTCCATGGTTGTTTTTTGGCGCTTTGGGCAATGGGGTTGTGCGTGCGATGAACCATCTACGCAGGTTTCGCCAAGCTGGTTTGATGGGTTGAAGGAATTCAAGTTGCTTTAATTGTGAATAGTATTTTTTTACGAGACTCTTCATGCAGCGCCCTTCTTTTGTAATTGTTTTGAAGGGGCCCATGGCATGGTTACCAAACGGGAGGGAATTTCCACTGGGGATTCTGCACTTGGTTTTGGAAGATGAGTGAATCCCTCGTTTTCCAAGTAGGGGCTGTAATATGGATCACCTGATTTGATGAACGATTCGTAGCGATCCATGAATCTTTTAGTGTCTGCGGGGTGGGTGCGATCTGCAAGCCTTGATTGTGATTCCAAATGAAATAGCACCGTGTAAGGGGTTTGCAATATCTTGTAGCCTTTGTCTTTTAACCTTAGGCAGAAATCTGTGTCATTGAATCCAATTGCAAACGATTCATCAAACCCATTTACTGCTTCATACGCAGAACATGGCACAATCATGCAAGCTGCAGTAACCGCAGAATAATCTCTTACTGCAAATAGGCTGCCATTGGTTCCCATGGTGCCATGGGTGTGGAATTTATGTGCATGATCTGCAGGGCCTGCGAGGCCAAAGATAACACCTGAATGTTGGATGGAATGATCGGGGTAAAGCAGGGTTGCGCCAACAGCGCCAACATCTGGGCGTTGTGCAAGAGATGCTAGATGTTCGAGCCAACCTGGATGTGCTGCTACGGTATCGTTATTAAGCAGAAGAAAATGCGTGTGTTTTCCTTTTGGTACCGATCTTGCACCAAGGTTCATCATTGCAGCAAAGTTAAAGGGGCCGGTGTAAGATGCAATAGTGCAGGATTTTGATTCCTTTTGTAATAGTTCGCGTGTAGCAACATCATCTGATTCGTGATCAATAATAATGATATCCATCAGTTCTGGTGGAACGGTTTTGCGCAAGCTATCAAGGCAGCCCTGTAAAAGATCGCTGCGATTTTTTGTAGGGATTAAAATAGCAACTTTGGTTTTTGGATTCAGTGGGTGATCAATGCGGAAGAAGTTATGGTGCAATGCAGAAGGGCTTACATTTGCGTTGATATCTAGCCTTTTCAGGTGTCTTTCCAGCGCCCCCATGGTGGACTTAGTTATTTCAAAAAGATTGGTGGAATGGCTTGTGCTACTTTGGTGCAATCTCCAGCGATATAAAACATCTGGTATATGAGCAATAGTGTTTGCTTTTTCAATTAGCCTTAGAAACATATCAACATCGTGGGATACTTTTAGCGAGGTACTTAAGCCCCCCGTGGCTTTTGCTAGGCTGGTGCGTGCGCAGATAGGGTGTACCACATACGGATGGCTTAAATAATAATCATGTGAAAATGCAGGGCAGGTTTTAATCTGGTGCACATGGTTTAGATCTTCGCTGGTTAGGGCTTCATCTGCATAAAGTAAATCTGCATCGGTTTCGATGATTGCATTTGCGAAACGGTGCAGGGCGTGTGGTTCGAGATAATCATCATGATCCATGAATAAAACATGGGTTCCCGATGCTAGGTTTAGTGCAGTGTTGGTGGCTGCGCTTACCCCTTGGTTTTGGTCAAGGATAATAGCATGAATGCGCTTATCTGCTTGTTGTGCATTTTTAAGAACAAAAGGAACTTGCAAATTACTTGAGTGATCATCGATGCACCAGAGTTCCCAATCCTGGTAGGTTTGCGATTTCACCGAATCGATGGCTTGTTGCAACCATTGGGGATTGGTGTTGTACACTGGCATGAGGATGGAGAATTTTGGTTTGTTGACAGGCCATTGGGTGTTACGAAATTGTTCGAGTAATTCTTTTTTGGGAAGGTAGTGATTGAGCCAGGCAGACCAAGGGCCTGTGGGTCCGAAGAGTGCTTTTCCAAAAGAAGAATGGCGCAGTTTTTTAAGTGCTGATTTTAACAGAGAAAGCGGGCCTCGCTGTTGCAGGGCCCGCATTATTCGTGTTGGCAGTGATGTTTTTTCAGGCATTGAAAGTTATTCCTACCCAGATCAGAAGGGCATCCATGATGCAAGTTTCCTGCGCCAAAGTTGCTTTGAACTAGGCTCGCTCGATTTTACTGCAAGCACCAGATCATGCGATGTTTCCCCCTTGGATCTGCCACACCATTGGCCAGGGAATACGGTGATCTCGTTTCCAAAGCCACTCTCTTTGAATAATTGGTGTACGTATTTTTCTTCGTACCCAACCACTTGTTCGGGGCAGTGGGGGTATTCGATTCTTGCGGGCCCACGATGGTGTTGCAGTTTGAAAGCTGATTTACCTTGCCCGATTAATCCTTGTACTTCTGGATTGGTGATGAAGAAGGTGATGAAAGCCTTCCCGCCTGGCCGAAGAACCCGGTGGATTTCTCCGAGATAGTTTTCCATGTCGCGGGGCAGCATGTGGGTGAATACCGAGGTCAAAAACGCAAAATCGAACGAATTATCTTCGTAGGGGAACCGGTATTTTCGGGAGACTTGCCTGCCTGATTCGTTGTAGCATTTATTGTAAATGTCGGAATGCTTGAAGTTGAAATTTGGCCAGCGGGTGGTGATATTTCTTTCGCACCAGTCGATGCCATGTTTCACAATGTCAAAACCTTCGAAACGGCTCGTGGGTTCGAGATAGTTGACCATTGCAAGGGCCATTCTGCCTATGCCACAGCCTACATCTAAAACATCGTCGGAAGGCTTAAGATGCCCTAACCGGGTGAATAATTGTAGAAAATCGTCCCCGATTTCCTTGAAGTTACCTGCTCCAACATACTGTCTTTCCTCTTCGGAAGGCATGGGAAGATCTAGGTGTCTGGCTGTGCTCATAAGGACCTCTGTGCGATAAGTCTGAATTTCACATTATCTGTCATTATTCAGTTAGCTTATTTCGCCAATCCGTGCAAGGCTAACACTTCGCCTATGATGATTTGGTAAATCAGTTAAAATAGGCTTGACGAAATTCCCTATTATCTCTTACTTATGAAGTATTGTTCGTTACAATATTATTCTGAACACTTTTGAACTTGGTTTTTCTATCTTTCAGGCGATCAGGAGATTCATTACTCGATGGCAAATAGTACCGAACCGGATATGCTCGACCGCTGGAAACTTTCCGATGCCTTCGAAACTTACAGGGTCAACGAGTGGGGTAAGGGCTATTTTGGTATCAACAACCTTGGTAATGTGACTGTCATGCCCACCAAGGAGCCCGAAGCTTCCATCGATCTCAAGGAATTAATCGACCAACTGCAAGCGCGTGGTATCCAGCTTCCCATTCTTGTTCGCTTCACTGATATTCTGCGCCATCGTGTTTCTGAAATTCATGCTGCCTTCCAAAAATCGATTGAAGAGTTCGATTACAAAGGCAAGTACTGTTGCGTCTACCCCATCAAGGTTAACCAGCAAAGGCAGGTCGTTGAAGAGATTCTCGATTTCGGCAAGCCTTTTCAATTCGGCCTTGAAGCAGGTTCCAAGCCAGAGCTCCTTGCAGTTATGGCGCTGACCAACGGTGGCAATACGCCCATCATCTGTAACGGCTTTAAGGATGAAGAATTCATCCATATGACCATGCTTGCTCGGAAGATAGGCAAGAACATTATCCCGGTGGTTGAAAAATTCACCGAGCTTGAACTCATTGTTAAGCAGGCAGAGATAACAGGTGTCAGGCCCGTGATTGGGATTCGAGCCAAGCTTGCTGCCCGTGGTGCTGGCCGCTGGCGTTCAAGCGCAGGGTATCGTTCCAAGTTCGGCCTAACCCTTACCGAAATGCTTGAAGCGGTCGATTATCTTAAACAGCGTGGCATGGTTGATTGTTTGCAGCTGGTCCATTTTCATCTGGGTAGCCAGATCACCAACATTCGCAGTATTAAAGCTGCTCTTACCGAAGTCGGCAGAGTCTACACCGAAATGCACCGCATTGGTGCCAATGTGAATTACATCGATGTGGGTGGCGGTTTGGGTATCGATTACGATGGTTCCCAATCTGACTTTGAATCTTCCATCAATTACACATTGCAAGAATATGCCAACGATGTGGTGTTCCGTATCAAGAGCGTCTGCGATGAAGCGGGCGTTCCTCATCCAACGATCATCAGTGAATCTGGTAGGGCGATGGTTGGGTATCATAGCCTACTTGTTTTTGATGTGGTGGGTGTTTCCAACTTTGATCGCTACACGGTACCACCTCAGGTTCCAGATGATGGGCCACAGCAACTTGCAGATCTCTTTGCGATCTTCCAAGATCTGAAGAAAAAGAATCTTCAGGAAAGTTATCACGATGCCCTGCAGGCGGTTGATGAAGCTGTCAACATGTTTAATCTGGGTACCATTAATATTGAACAGCGTGCCCTTATCGAACGATTGTTCTGGGCTGTTTGCAGTAAGATTCTTCGCATGGTGCGGGAACTTGATTACACCCCTGAAGAACTTCAGGGCTTGGAATCGATGCTTTCCGATACTTACTTCTGTAACTTCTCGGTCTTTCAATCCATGCCTGATAGTTGGGCCATCAAGCAACTATTTCCAATCATGCCGATTCATCGGCTTACTGAAAACCCGACTCGCAAAGCTGTTTTAGGTGACATCACTTGCGATTCCGATGGTAAAATTGATCAATTCATCGATCTTCGTGATGTGCGCAATACTTTGCAGCTGCACGAATTCACCGGTCAGCCTTATTACCTCGGGGCTTTTCTTTTGGGTGCCTATCAAGAAATCCTGGGCGATCTTCACAACCTCTTTGGCGATACCAATGCGGTTCATGTTAGCCTTGATGAAAATAATCACCTCAACATTGATGAAGTTATCAAGGGCGATACCGTGCGCGAAGTTCTTGCTTATGTGCAGTACAAAGCTGATGAGTTAACCGATCGCATTCGCAAAGATGTCGAAAAAGCCGTGAAGTTAGGTACTATCTCTATTGCAGAGTCACGCGAGTTCCTCGATTTTTATCAATCCGGGCTCGAAGGTTACACCTACCTCGAAGAGAATTAGGATCATGTCACTGACGGTACACCTTGGCAGACTTCAGCTTGATAACCCCATTCTCGTCGCTTCCGGTACTTTTGGGTATGCGAAAGAGATGGAGTCCATGGTTGATTTCTCGAAGCTGGGCGGCATCGTTCCTAAAACCGTCACACAAAACCCTCGCGCAGGCAATCCGCCACCCCGTACTTGTGAAACCTCTGCTGGTATGCTTAACGCAATCGGCCTTGATAACGATGGCTTAGAATACTTCCTAGCGAATCATCTTCCCTACTTAAGAAATCTGCCGACGAAGATCATAGGCAACATCGCAGGAAAGACAGAAAAAGAATTCTTCGAGATGGCGCAAAGAATCAGCAAAGAAACAGGGCTTGCTGCGTTGGAGCTCAATCTTTCATGCCCTAACGTTTCGGGTGGAGTTGATTTTGCAATCGACCCTGAAAAAACCGCTAGGGTTATCAGGGGTGTTAAAGAATTTTGTAATCTCCCCATCATTGCAAAGCTTACCCCCAATGTTACGGATGTCTCTGTCATTGCCCAAGCTGCTGCAGAAGCTGGTGCTGATGCGGTTTCTCTCGTCAATACTTTCATGGGCCTTGCAATTGATTGGAAGAAAAAGCGCTTCGTCCTGGGTAACGGCACCGGCGGCCTTAGTGGCCCTGCGATCAAGCCAATTGCGCTTCGCATCGTTTGGCAGGTTGCTAAAAAAGTGAAAATTCCGATCATTGGAATTGGTGGCATTGCATCTGTTGATGATGTGATGGAGTTTATACTTGCAGGCGCTTCTGCGGTGCAATTGGGAACAGTTAACTTCTACGACCCTACTGCTGCTCAGCGAATTGTTTCGGAAATTCCTGCTGCTCTTAAGTTGTTAAACCTTGATAGTGTTTCATCTGCGATTGGATTGCTTGCCCGCTGATCACTCATAGGGCCTTATCATGCGCCTGAAACGATTCAACTTTGTTGCAATTTTATTTTTAATAGTCTCCCCTCTATCTGTTGCAGAAACTTTAATTAGCCAAGAAGTTCGACACGAACCCGTTGCACCCAAGCCGGGTACTTCTGTGTTGGTAACTGCAGTTTTTAAGGCCGGCATTTCTAATGTAAAGATCAAGCTGCAGAGTGTTGCACCCGGAAAGTATGTTCGTAAGACAGACCCCACTTATGAAAAAGAGTGGGCCGAATTGCCTATGCATGATGATGGCAAAGATGGCGATGCCAAGGCAGGTGATGGGATTTTTAGTATTCGTATCCCAGCTTCTTATCAACAACACCGCTGGTTGATTCGGTATCGGATTATTGCAACTGATGAGAAAGGGCAGGGGTTTGTGGTGCCTGCTGCGGATGATTCATGCCCGAATTTTGCTTGGTGGTGTGATGCTGGCCCTGCAACTTGGATCGGTACCCGTCAGCCTGGCAAAACTCCACCACTCACTTTCTCTTCCGAATTTCTAAACACCCTTCAATCGGTTCATCTTGTTGCAAGGGCGGATGATGTTGCTAGTAGCCAATGGGATGGTAACGCTCATAAACAAAAAAAACTGGGTACGCTCGTCTACCGGGGCATTGTTTACGATCATGTTCAATTCAGTAACCGGGGGCAGGGCAGTGCCCATATCTCAGGTAAAAATAAATGGGGACTCAAGTTTAATACAGGCCATGATGTGCCTTTTGTTGATCATGATGGCAAACCTTTTCCCGCAGAGTGCGGCAGCATTAATCTCAACCCAGGTGGGTCAACGCCTTACCTGCCTGTGCTTCGGGGCGTCACTGGTTTAGATGAAGTTCTATCCATGCGTGCGTACCTTCTTGCGGGTGTGCCTAGTCCGGTATCAACTTGGATTCAATGGCGTGTGGTGACAGGGGCTGAAGAGGTTTACTTAAAGAATCAATATGAGGGAGATCTCTGGGGCGTTTATGTAGCTATGGGCGACATGAAACCAAAGATGCTTGCAGAACATAAACTCCCTGATGGCCTAACCGTTAGTATTCAAAGTGGCATTAAGCATACGCCTAAAGAGATGGTTGATGCGGGTAAGGTTTGGGAGAAATTCATCAATGAACTTCGATCTAACCCCAAGGAGGATTGGTGCAGAAAGAACTTGGATCTAAAAGCTTATTATAGTTTTCATGCAATGAACCGTTTGCTTGCGAATGTTGATTTACGGCCCGATGGTAATCATGGTTACTATCGCCATCCGGATGGGCATTGGTCGCCTATCCCTTGGGATAACGATATGATGTTTGTGCCACGCCATCATCAGCCGGGGCATATTGATGCAATGGTTTGCCTTAACCATCCTAATATCGCGCTTGAATACCGTAATCGTGCCCGTGAGATTCTTGATCTTTATGCAAGCGATGCATCCGAAAAAGGAGGCCAAGTTGGTCAAATGGCTTATGATTTAAGCTCTGCTCTTACACCTAAGGGCTATGCGGTTGATTGGCCTCGGCTGGATGAGGCTGTGTGGAATCAGCATCCGAGATCAAATCAAAAAGATTCATTCTTTGTGAACCCGGCTAATGGGGATCATTTTGGTGGCCCTTGGAAGCGAACCCTTGCGACAAATGACTTCGCAGGTTTTCGAAAGTATATCATCGATTTTTGCACTGATTCACGGCCTAATAAAAAATATGCTCCCAACGATGGGGACCAACGCGGGTATGGTCGGGGCTATCTTGCACATGAAGCTAAGGATGATAAAATTCCAATAAAGCCCACGGTTACTAAAGATCCAGCCATGCCTCCGCTCTTTACTGCATCGAAGTTCTTATCCCCTGTGAATCACCAGCAATCTGCATTGGAATGGCGTGTGGGTAGGGTTGGTCAGAAGGGTTGGTACGAACTTAGTGACCATTGGCGCATGGATGTTCAGAGTTCCACGGATGTTAGTATTCCTAAAGAGGTTTTAAACAAAAGTGGAGAATACCGGGTTCGAGCCCGCTGGCGTGATAGCACCGGCCGTTGTAGTCATTGGAGCGAGCCCATTCTTATCGTTGTGCCTTGATAATTATTTTCTGTTCTTCTTTAGTATTCTTTTAGTTATCATGCTTTTACTATCTAACCCAATTATTTGAGGATATTCATGCGTAAATATATTATCACCGGTGTGCAGGGTTGTGGCAAAGGCACGCAGGCGATCATGCTTGCCAAGGATTTTAACTTGGTTCATATTAGCGTGGGCGATATTTTTCGCTGGCATATTCAATCCCATACCAAGCTTGCTGCCCGTATCCAACGCTTTACTGTTGAAGGTAAACTTGTTCCTGATGAATTGGTGGAGGAAGTCGTCAAACAAAGACTTGATCAACACGATTGGAATTATGGTTTTATTCTTGATGGGTTCCCCAGAAATGAAATCCAAGCATCCTTCTTCCTAGAAAGCTATGATATCGATGCCGTTATTCTGATTGATGTTCCTGATCAGGTGGTGCTTGATCGTATTATGAATCGCAGACTTTGTGCCAAATGTGGGCTCGATTATAATCTCATCTTCCATCGCCCAAAAGTTGAAGGCATTTGCGATGTATGTAAAGGTAATCTGGTAGCTCGCGCTGATGATAACCCAGAAGCTGTGCGTTCTAGGCTGAAGGATTACCATCAAAAAACTGCTCCAGTGCTTGAATTATTTAAGCAAAAAGAACTGATTATAAAAGTGGATGGCACCAAGGATAGCAACACTGTGCAAAATGAGATTCGAGCAAAGCTTTTACTGATAAAAATAGAGTGAATATTTTTATAAAAAATATTGACTTTAACACTTTCACTATCTAATAATAAATATTATCTAGAGCGATTTGGGCGATCTCTCTTGGATACACAAGGTATCGGGGTAACTCGATGCCTTGCTTTATTAATACACTTTTTGTCGCACTTATTTATTCTATTTGTATAACAATTTTTTAGAAATCAACTTGTGCTTGAAGGCCCCAAGCATTGGCTTGAGTTTTCACTGAAGGGGTGGTTTGGTCGCCATAGGTTTGTGGTGAATTCAAATAAATCGGAATGTAGTTGAAGGATAATTTGGTGTAAGGGTTCATGTACCAGTTAAAGCCGAAAGTTGGATCCATCAGTGTGCCGCCTTTGACGCTACCTGAATCAAGCGTGATGTAATTAAGCCTTGTGCAAAGCTCCCAAGCGCCACCAAAGGGATGGCCCTTCCTTGAATTGTTATTGGGAATTATGCGGTCAAATAGTGCAAGATTTCGGTCATAAACTCTGTGTTCGCCTGTTAGAAACCAAGTCATGAATAAATAACCGCCAGAGAATATTGGGGTACTTCCATTGTTCAGTCTTACTGGAACGATGTCGCCCTCAGCTTGAAAAGAGAATGGCCCCCGGACTAATGCAGTTTCAATATGAAAATCTTGATAGTATGCAGTGCCTTTATTTATACCGCCTCTTGAAAGTTGTGATCCGGTGTTCACCATGGATTGGTTCTGTTTAAAACTTGAAGTTCCAAATTGCCCCTGAATAAGACCGAGTTCTGGAGAATTACCTCCAAATCTTCCAAACTGTATACCTCCATTGGAAGGCCCTAAAATGGAATAGATCGCACCAAAATGCAATAAATCCTTGCCTTCATTTTCGTAATACAGGCAATGGGTGCCACGTGCTGCAAACCCGTATCCGCCAACATCGGTAAGATCATTCCCATAAAAATCATTGAAACCCCGGAAGCCACTTACAAACCAAGTTGTTTTTTTATCTTCCGACCAATCAAAGAAACCAACACCTGTTCTGCGAAAGGGATGGAATACAAACAAACTCGAACGATCAAGAAAAGGGTTGAATCGAAAGCTGGTTAATTCTTCCAAGCTGAAAGGTTGCTTGAAGTGACCAATACGCACATGGCCTAAATATGGAACTTCGAGTATATCCATGTAAACATCGGTTACAGTCGGTCTGCCAAATCCGCCTAGATCAAATTGAAAGCGATAATCAACATTCTCAGCAACAGAACCAAATGCAGTTAATCTTGCCCTGCGGATGCCGGTACCATCAGGTTGATCACCCGAGGGGTTATCAGTATTTATTTGGGTATTGCGATTACTTTGGGTCTGTGAATAAAAAACGGAGTTTACTTGAAAAACGCCACCCATTTGAACATAGGGGTATTTGCCTTTTGAACCCATGATGGGTGGAAAAACCATGGGCTCTGCGTACTGGCTTGGCCTCGGTCCCTCAGGTGGTGTTTGAATCGGTCCTTCTTGAAATCGTTCTAAAAGTGAAACTGGTTGAACCAGCGTTTCTTTGGGCTCTGTGTACTGGCTTGGCCTAGGTCCCTCAGGTGATGTTTGAATCGGGCCTGGTTGAAATCGTTCTAAAAGTGAAACTGGTTGAACCAGTGTTCCTGTAATTAAAGTTGGTTCTTCAACCCTTGGCGCAACTTCTTCTGCGTTGCATATTCCCAAAATAATAGTTTCAATTAATCCTGTGATTAAAAGAATTTGAAGAAGTCGTACAAAGTTTAATTGAATGAATGCCATATTTTAAAAAACAACATTTATTGCCATGATAATCATTACAGCAGTAATAATCGGCATATTCGCCCCATTTATTCATCAAAATTAAATTATTTATATGGTTAGAGGATTTGGGAAAGATGTTGTTAAAATAGATAATTATGCGGTTGATTTGTTTTTTAAGTTGGGAAGTTCTTAGTGGAAATATACAGACTTGGTGATTTGAGTTGGCAGATGATTTGTTGAAGTAATGTTTAAGTACACACTTTTTAAGGTGCACGATGATCAAAAATCTTTGTCTTTTATTGTTGGTTATGGTTCTTGTGCAGGGTTGTTCCAAGCCAGGCGGTCAAGGTGTGGGTAGGCCCCGCCCGCCCATGGATGAAGATGAATCGTTGCCTGCCAAAGAGAAAGTGATCCCAACTAAATAATGGTTTTAGATAAATCAATTCTAGAAGATGGGCTAATAATAACTATTGATTTAAGAGCGATTCAATTTCATGCAGCATTTGCAATTCTTCCCGGGCTGCTAATACTAAGACTCTGCTTTTTGAGTTAGCTTTCGAAATATCGCAGTCTGGTTGGCATGCATTGTTTAACGCAGTATCGATTTCTAGTCCTAGAAAACCTAAGGGTGCAATCACCTTCTCGCGAATGAGCGCAGCGTTTTCGCCAACCCCTGCGGTAAATATAACTGCATCTACCCCGCCCATGGTGGTGCTTAGGGCCCCTATCGCTTGTTGCACCCGAAGGCAGTATATTTCGATTGCGAGATTAGCCCGGTCATCTCCTGCTTGTGCTAGTGTAATTACCTCTCGCATGTCTGCGCTTTTGCCTGAAACTCCAAGTAGGCCCGAGTCTTTCAATAAAGCTTTCTCGATTTCTTCTATTGAAAGTTTCTGCGTGCGTGCCAGATGAAAGATGATTCCTGCGTCGATGGTTCCGCTTCGTGTTCCCATCATCAGGCCTTCCAAGGGCGTTAGGCCCATCGTGGTGTAAACTGATTTCCCGTCGCTGACTGCGCAGGCAGATGCGCCATGGCCCAGATGGCAGATTACTAGCTTCCTTTTTTCCGGCCCCAGTAATTGGGATGCCTTAGTGCTGCACCAAGCGTAGTTCAATCCATGAAACCCAAACCTTCGCAATTTAAAATCAGCAGTCCATGCGTAGGGAATGGGATAAGTGTAAGCTTTTTCAGGCATGGTGGAATGGAACGCAGTATCGAAGCATGCGACTTGTTTTATGTTAGGTAATAGGTTGATAGCTTCATTGATAAGTTTAATTGCGGGTGGATTATGCAGGGGTGCAAAAGTCGAGGCGTGGGTGATTTCTTCAAGAGTGTTGGTGTTAAGGAGGGTTGCCTTAGCGAGGTTGCCCCCGTGAACGACTCGGTGCCCTATCACCGTGAGTTGATTCATCTCGATTTGGAAACGAGATTGCAAATCGTTAAGAAGGTGATGGAAGCAAGACGCTGGGTCTGATACTGATAGCGTTGATTCGACATTAACACTTTGGGAATGAAGGTTATACTTACAGTGCTCACCCGCCCAATCTGCTAATCCGTGGGCAATGATTATTTTGCTCTTTAGATTAGCTAGGTGAAACTTCAGGCTGCTAGAGCCAGAGTTAAGAATCAGGGCGATCACGAGGGTGTCTCGCGGTCTTTGGGTTTCCAGCCTGGCCATTTCCAATCTCTGATTGCAGGCATATCATCTCCGTTCTTGCGAATGTAATTTGCATGATCAATCAGTTTGTTTTGCAAATCCTGTTTGATGTAGGCAGCTTGGTTGGATAGGCATTCAACTTTATCTACCACTGCTTCTACTAGATGAAAGCGATCAAGCTTATTGAGAACAGTCATATCGAAAGGCGTAGTGGTGGTGCCTTCTTCCCGGTAGCCATGAACATGGAAGTTTTCGTGATTGGCTCGTTTGTAAGTAAGTCTGTGAATAAGCCAAGGGTAGCCATGATAGGCAAAGATAACGGGCTTTGATGTGGTGAAGAGAAAATCGAAATCGCGATCGGGCATACCATGTGGGTGTTCGGAAGGCGATTGCAGTTTCATCAGATCAACAACATTAACGACACGGATTTTAAGCATTGGCGCAACGGTGCGCAGTAGGTCGACCGCTGCGAGTGTTTCAAGTGTGGGAACATCGCCACAACATGCCATCACCACATCGGGTTCGGAGCCACGATCATTACTGGCCCAATCCCAGATACCAATGCCCATGCTGCAATGTTTGATCGCAGAATCCATATCGAGCCATTGAGGAGCGGTTTGCTTTCCTGCAACAACAACATTGATGTAATCTTTGCTGCGTAAGCAATGGTCGGTCACGCTAAGAAGAGTGTTGGCATCGGGTGGCAGATAAACCCGGATGATCTCTGCTTTTTTGTTAACCACATGATCGATGAAGCCCGGGTCTTGATGGCTGAAGCCGTTATGATCCTGCCTCCATACATGGGAGCTAAGAAGATAGTTGAGGGATGCGATGGGCATGCGCCATGGGATGGCGCGTGAGACTTTAAGCCATTTTGCATACTGATTAAACATGGAATCGATGATATGAATGAAGGCTTCGTAGCAGGAGAAGAAGCCATGCCTGCCTGTCAGAAGATAGCCTTCGAGCCAACCTTGGCATAAATGTTCGGAGAGGATTTCCATCACTCTGCCTTCAGGGTGAAGCGAATCATCGGTGGGTAGGATCGGTTCCATCCATGCACGATTCGTAACTTCGAAAATATCGTTCCAGCGATTGGAGTTGGTTTCATCGGGGCTGAAAATCCGGAAGTTATGTGCCTGAGCGTTAAGGCTCATGACATCGCGCAGGAAAGAACCTTGCACCCGGGTGGATTCAGCTAGTAAGAATCCTGGCTTCTGCACTTCGACTGCGTATTCCCTAAAGTCTGGAAGAATAAGATCACGAAGAAGCGCTCCGCCATTGGCATGAGGGTTGGCGCTCATGCGCAGATTTCCCACGGGAGCAAGATCAGAGATCAGGGCAATTGGGTGCCCGTTTTCATCGAAGAGATCATTAGGCTTGTAGCTTTTTAGCCAAGCTTCAAGAGCAGCAAGTTGGCTGGGGTTTTCGCGCGTTTTTGCAAGTGGTACCTGATGCGACCTAAAGGTGCCTTCGAGTTGTTTCCCGTCGAAAGAATCCGGGCAAGTCCAGCCTTTTGGAGTTTTAAGGATGATCATGGGCCAAAGTGGGCGGGTTAGATCGCCATGATTTCGGGCCTTATCATGAATATTTCGTATCTCAGAATGACACATATCAAGGGTTGCTGCGAAAGCTTGGTGGATTTCCTCGGGGTTATCCCCTTCAACAAAGAAAGGCTGATGCCCGTAACCTTGGAAAAGATGGTTGAGTTCTTCTCTGCCTATGCGTGAGAGGAGGGTTGGCCCTGCGATTTTGTATCCATTGAGATGGAGGATCGGAAGTACAACGCCATCGCGCACGGGGTTGATGAATTTGTTGGAATGCCAAGAGGCTGCCAGAGGCCCCGTTTCTGCTTCGCCATCGCCAACCACACATGCAACGATGAGGTCGGG
>DBCB01000162.1:7059-16404 GCA_002303765.1 Planctomycetaceae bacterium UBA969 | reverse complement strand
GGCCCGTTGTCAGGCTAATGGCATGATTGGCAATCCTAATATCCCCGGTGAAGCTGGCCGTTATATGTATGGCCATGGATTTGGAATGTTGTTTTTAGCTTCGGTTTATGGTGAAGAAGAAGAAGGCGACCGCAGACGCAAACTTGAAGAAATTTTAGTTCGGGCTGGTAAATTCTCACGTGATGCCCAGACTCGCAGGGTTTCGATGAAAGATGGTAAAACCCCCTTAGGCGGCTGGGGTTATGTCTCCGCTAAGGAAGGTAATAATTTTGATGAAGGTTCGGTTACCATTACCCAAGTTCAAGCGCTTCGTGCTGCCCGCAATGCTGGCATTGCTGTTCCCCAAGATGCAATCAAAGAAGCCGTAGCTTACCTCGAAGAATCCACCAATGCACAAGGCGGGGTTATCTATAGTCTGGGTGGCGGTGGTGGTGGCGAAGGTCGCCCTGCTCTTACTGCTGCAGCCATTTCCTGCGGTTTCAGTTCAGGCGATTACAACTCCCCTTTAATTAAAAAATGGTTCAAGTTCTGCCTTAATAATATTGGCGCGCTTGGCAACCAGCGACAAGGGCATGACGAATACACCCATTATTATTATTCTCAGGCGCTTTACAGCCTTGGAGATGATGGTTGGAACAAACTCTTTGGCGATACAAAAGATAACGATAAGTTAACTTGGAAGAAGTATCGCAAGGCAACTTTTGATAATCTAGTTCGAACGCAGGGGGCGGATGGCTCCTGGACTGGTGGCCATGTTGGCCCGGTGTTTATTACTTCGGTGCATTTAACCATCATGCAACTTGATGGTGGAGTGCTGCCCATTTATCAGCGATAATGGTATCCTACTTTTTTCTTTTCTTTCAGGATTCTTAAGAATGAGTGATTCAATCGATCCAACATTGATAACTAGACAACTTAATCGTGCAGAAATTGCCCAACAAAAGCCACTTGATCAAAATGATATCGAAGAATCAAAGAAGCTGCGATCAGCATTCGATGACATTAAAGCCCAGCTTTCCAAGGTAATTGTTGGTCAGAATCAAGTTATTGAAGAATTGCTTATTGCTCTATTTAGCAAAGGCCATTGCATGCTTGAAGGGGTACCGGGGCTTGCGAAAACCCTGATGATCAGCACCCTTGCACGCACTCTTTCGCTTTCATTCAGCAGAATCCAGTTCACCCCAGATCTTATGCCTTCGGATATCACAGGCACCGAAGTCATCCAAGAAAACAGAGATACAGGTGGTCGAGAGTTCAAATTTCTTCAAGGCCCATTGTTTGCCAATGTGGTACTTGCTGATGAAATTAACCGTACTCCTCCGAAAACCCAAGCCGCTCTTCTTGAAGCCATGCAGGAAAGGCAAGTTACTGTAGGCCGTACCAGGCATAAACTGGAAAGCCCCTTCTTCGTATTGGCAACGCAAAACCCAATCGAGCAGGAAGGCACCTATCCATTGCCCGAAGCGCAGCAAGATCGCTTTATGTTTAAAGTATTCGTGAAGTACCCAAGCTTTAATGAAGAATTTGAAATTGCTTCGAAGACTACCTCTACATTTATTGATGATGTGAAGCCTGTATTGGGCGGTCAGCAGATCATGGATTTGCAAAATTTGGTGCGCAGAGTTCCTGTTAGCGATCATGCGATTCGTTACACTTTGGCGCTTGTCAGGCAAACCCGCATAGGCGAGCCGGGCGTGCCCAAGTTTATTGGAGAATGGCTTTCGTGGGGCGCTGGCCCTCGTGCGGTCCAAAATCTTATTCTTGGCTCTAAGGCTCGTGCACTTCTGCATGGCAGAGTTCATGTTGCTGTGGAAGATATCCAAGCACTTGCATTGCCTGTTTTAAGGCATCGCATTCTTACCAATTTCACCGCTGCTAGCGAAGGGGTAACCCCCGATAAGGTGATCGAAAAGATTGTGCAAGAAACCCCAAGCCATGAGGGTGACCTGAAGAAAGATGAAAGATTCCAGAAAATCTTTGCATCCTGATCAACCTCAAGAGATTTAAATACCCGTGCCACAATCACCACAGGAAGATGCCCGTAGATTCTTACACCCTGCGACCATAGGTCGCATTGGCAGGCTCGAAATTCGTGCCCGCCAAGTGGTGGAAGGCTTTATCGCTGGCTTGCACAAAAGCCCAGTCTTTGGCCATAGCATCGAATTTCTACAGCATCGCGAATACACCCATGGCGATGATATTCGCCATCTCGATTGGAAAGTCTGGTCGCGCACCGATCGCTATGTAATCAAGCAATACGAAGAAGAAACCAATCTTCGTGCAACCATGATTGTAGATGTAAGCGAATCGATGCGATATGGCGCAGGTGCGATGAACAAATACGATTATGCTTGCACCGCTGCAGCGTGTCTGAGTTATCTTTTATTAAGGCAGCATGATGCGGTGGGCCTTGTCACCTTTGATTCGCAAGTGCGAACGATTCTTCCAGCAAGATCGCAAATGTCGCACCTTGATGCGTTCGTGATGGGTTTGCACCAAAGCAAGCCCGCAAAGAAAACAGATTTTTCGCAAGTGATGCGCAGAGTCGCAGAATCAGTGGGCCAACGCGGCTTGATCGTCGTGTTCTCCGACTTCTTGGTTGATAGGCCAGAACTATTCAAGGGCCTTGAAATGCTCAGGCATCGCAGGCACGATATCCTTGCTTTTCATGTATTAGATACCGATGAGATCAACTTCCCCTTCACAGGTAGCACCAAATTTGAAGGCATGGAAGAACAACCCGATTTACTATGCGACCCCAGGTCTCTTCGTGATGGATATATGGAGGCGCTTGATAAATACTTGGTCGATGTGCGCAGGGGCTGCACCAAGCTTGGTATCGATTATCAAATGGTGACTACGGGCGATTACCTTGATGCGGTGCTTAGTAAATTCTTGAACATGAGACTCGATGATCGCAATGCCCGAGGTAATGGTGGCGCGGTACGCTAAGAAGTAATCTGCGAGAAACTTTTGGAATAGAGGGTAGATGGAACTTTTTCTTAATCCATGGTCGATGATACTAGGCGGACTGTTAATCAGTGCCCCTATCATCATTCATTTGATCAACCGCATTCGCTATAAGCGGGTTGAATGGGCCGCCATGGAGTTTTTGCTTGAAGCCATGAAGCGCAACAAGCGCAAACTTATCCTCGAACAATTATTGCTTTTGTTATTGCGAATCTTTCTGGTATTGCTGACTGGTTTTTTGGTCGCACGCTTTGTGGGCGAAACCCTCGGGCGCGGTGCGGGTTCTTCTGGCTTCCACTATTTATTATTGGATGATTCACTCAGCATGACCGATCGCTGGGCTGAACCCAATGGCGAAACCACTTCTTTCAAGGTTGCAGTAGAAGAGACAAAGAAAATAGCACGCAAGCTTTCGCAGGCCAATGGCGTGCAGCAGATGCGCATCGTTTTACTTTCCGATCCTGCCGCTGTTGTGTTTGAAGGCAGCATTAATGAGCAGGCGATTGAAGAACTTTCTTTAAAGCTTGATGCGTTGAAGCCCGGTTTTTTGCATCGTGATGCGCTTAAGGGGATGGAGACTGCGGGTGAATATTTTGGCGGCATTCAGATGGGCACGAAAACCCTGCATCTTGCAGGCGACTTTCGTGAAGTGGATTGGTCTGTAGGGCCCGATAAAGAAAAACTTCGTCAAGGCGTTGATAGGCTTCTCGAAGCTGGGGTTAACTTAAGCTTGGTTGATGTAGCTCATCCTTACCGTGGCGAAAACAGGCAGTTAACGATTCATCATGATAATCTTTCGGTGGTGGATTTTCGGGCGGAGTCAAGGCTTGCAGCAGAGGGTGTTGCGGTTGAATTTTCGGTTGGTATTCAAAACTTTGGCGCTGCAGATAAGAAAACTTTTCTTCATGTGAAGATTGATGGCCAAGAAGATTTTGGCGCATCACAACCGGTAGATAGCCTTCCTTCGGGCCAGCGCACTGAAAAGCGATTTTCACTTATTCTTACGCGCAAGAACAAACCTGCAGGCGCTGCCTTGAAATCTTCAGATAAATCGGATGAGCGCGATCGCAAACTGCGTATGGATCGCGAGTTTGTTCGCATCCGTGCTGAAATAACCGAAGATGAAAAAACAGGCGTCCTTTCTGATAACGCCCGCGAGTTAGTGCTCGAAGTCCGCTCTCGTGTTCCTGTTCTTGTGGTTGATGGCGCTGGTGCGGATGGCCGTCTGCCAGGGGGCGATTCCTTCCATGTCGAATTCGCACTCGCTGCAGCTAGGGCTTACGAGGTCGAACACCGCACTCTCGAAGATCTCGAAAAAGCAGATCTCGAAATCTATCCTTCTATCTATCTTCTTAACATCCCCGAAATCAAATCGGAAAAAGTGATCAGCAAGCTTCGCACCTTTGTTGAACGAGGTGGCGGTCTTGTTTGGTTTCTGGGCGATCGCAGCAAACCTGTATTCTTCAACAATCTTTTTGAAAAAGAAAAAGGGTTGTTCCCATTATTGCTTGCAGACAAACCAACGGATGCACTACCCGAAGCAATTCGTTCAGAAATGAAACAGCGGGATGAACAGCCAAAGATCATGTTCCCCTCGCCTGATCACCCGGTGATATTTGGATTATCGCGTAATCAGAGTGCGATGCGCTTTCTTCTAATCGATCGCTATTTTCAGGCTAGGC
This sequence comes from Planctomycetaceae bacterium UBA969, assembly GCA_002303765.1. Lineage (GTDB taxonomy): Bacteria > Planctomycetota > Planctomycetia > Gemmatales > Gemmataceae > UBA969. Next base: position 11,752 of record DBCB01000162.1, on the reverse strand, counting down.
CTAGATTCACTTACGACCCTTCCGGCAATGCGACCGAAGAAATCATCCTGCTTTCTAACCGAAAGTGGAATGATGATGGTCAGCGTGATTCTTATAAAGAACGGGCCCGTGGGCTTCTCGGCCGTATTCCTTACGATGATCCCGCACAGGAAAAGTTTCAGAAATTATTACGCAAACACGAACGAGCAATCAAAGAAAGTTTAGCTGCAGATTCGCAATACCGTGTGGGTCAGGCGTTAGAAGCATTGCTGAATGATCCGGGCGATGCAGCGCAAAACATTCCGGGTATGAAAGAATTCTGGGCGCAACCATCGCTTAGGCCGTTGGCACGCGAGTACGAAGAATTTCGCAAGAACATTCTCTTTGGTGATCCGCTCGCAATTGCAAGAAAACTAGGCAAGGGAAAAGTTGCTGCGATACTAACTCCTGCGGGCACCAGGCCAACCGTACCCGGTGCAACTGATGGCTGGAATGAATGGGGCGCAGGTAGCCCTGTATCTTGGAGCTATCCAGTTTTTGTGATGGATTTACAGCGATTTCTTTCGAGTGAAGGTAGTGATCGTAATAAAATCGTTGGCGATGAACTTAAACTTTCACTCGATTCCACCCGCTACCAACCCAGAGTTTCTGGCTCTTATCAATTTATGGAAGTTAGTTCAACGCCGGGCGCTTCTGCTGCGGCTAATCCTGTTCGAATTGCAGAACAACCTTTGGTACAACGAGAAGGGTTGCTGGACTTCACCTTCAATCAAACTGCAAAACCAGGCTCATGGTTTTTTGAATTCTTCCCCAATGCGCCACCCGATGGCAAGGATACTCCTGCAACCGAAGTAGAAGCATATGCGTTTAATGTTGATGCGCAAGCAGAGGGCGATTTGCGCAGAACTTCTCGCGAAAAGCTTGAAGCCAATCGCTTTGCCTCGGATCCGCGCGCAGGGAAAATAGCTTTATGGTCGCCAGGCGATAATTACGACTCACTTAAAAACAGATCGCCCGATGCTTCCGAATCGCCTTGGCTCTATCTTTTATTTCTTATCATTTTGATTGCTGAGCAGGCCCTTGCGGTTCATCTGAGTTATCATTTGCGAGGTAGCGAAAAAGCTCCCTTGACCCTAGCAAGAAGTTTGGGCGTATGAACGAAAACCTTCCAATCCAGGTGACCGAGTTTGTCTTCAGAAGGCTGGCAGATCCCCTACGCATCTTTTCTAAAGAACTTCCCCCTTCGGTTTGGCTGGTGATTCTTACCTTTGTTTTATTGCTCGCCTTTGTTTTCATCGGCTGGATGTACCTTCGTGATAGCCGTTCGATTGGTATTCTCTGGGCAATGGTTCTTGGTTTGTCGCGGGCCATGGTTTATGGCTTGCTGGCTTTTGCGTTCCTTCTGCCTGCAGAACAAACTTGGGAGCAAAGCACTTCCAGATCGAAGGTTGTAATTGCTTTCGATGCCTCAAGCAGCATGACCACAACCATTGATGATATTCCTTCTGAATCAGTTCCTTTGAACAAGTTGCCCACCCGTCAAGAAAAAGTGATCAAGTTCCTAGGCGATTCCACCATCGACTTCTTAGGCGCACTTGAAAAAACAAACCCCGTGTTCGCTTACCGCTTTGGTCGATCTCTGGATGAAAACTTCCTGCAGTTCCAAGAGGGCACATGCCTTACCAAGGAAGATCGCGAGAAACTCAAGGAAGCTTTGAAAGATAATCTCACATTCAAAACAGAAATGCTTGGAGCTGAAGCCTGGCAAGCTTGGCTGCAACCAGGCAAGTTAATCTCTGCAAAAGAAGGGGCAGCAGAATCCGAACTAAACAGACTTCAAACCATGATCACCGCAGGCCGTAATAAAGTCGAAGCTGGTGATTTTAACGCTACCAATGTGGTTGATAGCGTGGTTGGTATTCTACAACGCGAAATGAACCAGATGACGCAGGGCATCGTGGTGTTTTCTGATGGTCGCAGCACCGAAGGAACATTGCAGGCGCTGAAGGATCTCGAAGAAAGGGCGACTGCTGCCCGCATCCCGATTTTTGTTGTTGCAGTTGGCGAAGACCGCCCTAAAGTTAAAACCGAAATTGTCGACTTGCGTGTTCCTGGGCGAGTGCAGCCTGATGATCGATTTCGTGTCGCAGTTGAAGTTGTGGGCGAAGGCCTTGCAGAGAAAGAGTTCCAAGCATTCCTTGATATTACCAATGTAAGAAAAAATCAGTCAGGCAAGGAAGAGCTGCTGGATGTTGCGATTGAAGAAGCTGGTTCTAAGGGATCAAAAGATAAGCTAAGAATAAACCTTGGGAATAAAATCACCCTTGTTGCGCCTGTTGCAACTTACGACAAGGGTAACCCCCCTAGGGCGGAAGTCGAGTTTCAGGTAGATGCACAAGCCCTCGCAAAGGCTGCAGGTCGCGAAGCGGATCTTACAGGCAAGAAGTGGGTACTTGCAGAAACTCCCGATAGCGAAATTAGATTTGTAGCAAGAGTTCCACGTGATAAATCAGAGATTGCATTAGATAAGGAACACAAACGTGGGCCTGTCGAAATGCGCGTGATGGATAAACCATTGCGAGTTCTTTTGGTGGCAAGCGGCCCCATGCGCGATTATCAATTTGTGCGTACTCTTTTTGTTAGAGAGACCGAAAGAAAGCGCGCTGAACTTGCAATCTTGTTGCAGAACCCTCCCGGGAAAACCGAAAGGCGACCAGGCGTGGTTCAAGATATCCCACCTGAAAAGCTTCTCACCCGATTCCCTGATCTCTTTGATTCCGCCACGGCTGACCCTAACGAAAAAATTTACGACCTCGCCTCTTATGATGTCATTGTTGCTTTCGATCCCGATTGGAAGCAAGTCAATGATCTGTCAATGAATCTGCTGCGCACCTGGGTAGATAAAGGTGGCGGTTTGATTGTGATTGCAGGCCCCCTCCATACTTTAGAGCTGGCACGACCTGGTGCCGAAAAAGAAAAGCTTAAACCCATCCTTGATCTGTATCCCGTTGTTCTTAAGGATATCCGTATCGAGGAAATGGATCGAAAGCCTGATTCACCAAAGCCATTGCGCTTTGATGGTGCGACTCCTGAAATGGAATTCCTGCGCCTTGATGAAGATGATCAACTCCCCTTCCTTAAAGATTGGGAGCAGTTTTTTAATGTTGAGGCTAAAGATGGCCAACCTAAACGGGGCTTTTATAACTTCTACCCAATCGAGCAAGCAAAGACGGGCTCACTTGTTGTGGCTCGCTTTGATGACCCTCTCGTAAAAGGCAAGGATGGCAAGGAGCAACCTTTTATTGTAATCAGCGATCCTGCAAGTGGTAAACGGGTTGTCTGGATTGGATCGGGTGAAGTTTGGCGCATCAGGCAATACCGCGAACAATACTTCGAACGCTTTTGGATGAAACTAGCCCGCTATGCAAGCGCTGCAGCAACAGGCAAAGAGAATCGCAGGATTTCGCCCTACCTTGGTGGGCCCTATCTTGCTAATCGCTTCATCGAATTTGAAGCGCGCATCGATGATAAAGGTGGCAAGCCTTTGGGTTCAGCGGGTAGGCCCCCAAGAGTTTTAATCAATCCTCCCGCTGGTGTTGCTCAGTCTGAAATCCCTAAAGAAATTCTGATGACCCCAAGGCCCGGTAGTGAAGGCGTTTTCAGAGCCCGGTTTATGCTGCGTAGTGCAGGCAGGTATGAAGTTGTTTTTGATGTACCCGAAACAGGCGATAAACTTTCAGGCAGCTACATTGTTGTGGAACAACCCGATCCCGAAAAAGAAAACACCCGACCAGATTTCGCAAGCCTCTATAAACTTGCAAGCCCCGCAGAGATGGTACTGCCTAGGCTTTCTGATGCAGACCGCGATACCCTTAAACAACGCCTGCAATCTCCTGTTGCAAATGCAGGATCGGAGCCATCGAAGGGTGCTGAAGAACCTCCAAGATTGTTCTTCGATCTTCGTTCAGCAAGCCTTATTCCACTTTGCATGAAAACCGATATCAAGGAACAGCGCAATCGTGGCCCGGTTCGCGATCTATGGGATAATGGCATCACCATGTGGGTTGGCAAAGATAACAAACCAGTCATCCTGCCTTGGTTACTTCTTGCAGTGGTGGGGTTGCTTTCGTTTGAATGGCTAACTCGCAAACTGTTGCGCATAGCTTGATTTTTACACGGAGTTAAAGTTTCAATGGCTGATCAATCGCCGCATCTGAACCAGCAACCTGCCCTTTCGGGCCCGCTTGTGTTTCTACGCGGTCGCATTCGCCAATATGTCATCATCGAAGCCTTGCTTGGCATCATCATCTTTGCATCGGCTTGGATGTGGCTTGATCTTTTCGTTGATTACGGTTCCTACAGGCTTTTCGGAATCGACTGGGTTCAATCCCTACCCCGCTTCATTCGTATCTTTCTGCTTGGCATTCTAACGCTTGGTGTGATTGTTCTTACTGCAACCCGCATCGCTCTTAGGTTGAACAAAGATTTCCGGGATGATGCATTGGCATTGGTGCTGGAAAACAAATTCCCCGAGCGGCTGAATGATCGCTTGATCACTGCGATCGAATTAAGTTCCCCCAAGATTTTAAAAGAACGAGGCGCCTCGCCTCAAATGCTTCAACAAATGCTTCTTGAAACCGAAGAACGCATGAAGGGCCTTCCTGTAGATGAAGTGTTCGATTGGAAAAGACTTAAAAACATGGGTTATAAGGCG
>DBCB01000162.1:0-7007 GCA_002303765.1 Planctomycetaceae bacterium UBA969 | reverse complement strand
TGTTATCCATTGCAGGTGCGGGGATTCCAAACATTGGGGTAGATGAAATCACGCTTTCCAGCACGCAATCGCTTCATGAGGTGTTGCTTACTTGGGTGGATAGAAATGTTGCATTAAAGAATGTCATTTGGCCCAGACATACTTATCTTGAGTTTGTGGGATTTCCTGAATCAGGGCAGGTGCGGGTTGGTCGTGATGCGCCCCCATTCCCTGTTAAAGTGCGGGCTGTTAAATACCTTGTAGCAGGCCGACCTTCTGAAAAAGCAGTATCCAATTTCCGAGCTTACCTTGCACTCAAAAATATTGATCAAGCACCCGCTATGATTCGTTTTGATCGCAGACCCTTAGAAGGCTGGCGCGCACTTTCCTTCTTTGACCTTGAAGACTGGATCTCGGTGAAAATTCCTACCTTTGATTCTCTTCCACCAGAACTTAAACCTGCAAGGCCTGAAGATCCACTCTCCTTCGATGAGATAGAGCATTTTCTTGAAAAACAATCCAGCGATGCAAGTTCTGAGGTGATTGATTCTTTAAAAGCCTGCCACGATGCTCTCAAGCAATTGGGCAGCAATGCTGTTTATCGCAGGAAATTTAGAGTGATGGCTGTTCCCGAAAATGTCGTTCTTCGATCTTGGGGTAACTCTTCTAATAACACCATGACCCTGCAACGGGGCGCCAGCAATGAATACAGCGGTCAAATTGCAGACCTGCGTGAAACCATTGATTTTACCGCACAAGCTCTTGATTACCGTACCGCAAACAAACGCCTGGTTCTTGTGCCACCTCCGATGCTTCTCAAACTGATGGTGGAAGAAAGTCACCCCGCTTATCTTTATTATCGTTCCGCTGTTGGTGAAAATGCTTCTGGGCTCAAAGGTTTGAAACAACGATTTGATGCACAGGATATGTTGCAATCTGGTTCTGATATAAGCAGGGTTACTGTGCCTGAAGGCACAAGCCTTGTGGTTACCGGGGAAGCAGATGCCGATCTTGCTTCGGTTCGGGCGGTTAATAAGGCAGGGGTAAAGATTGATGCGATCACCCCCAAATTAATTGACAAACGAACTTTTACCTTCACTACGGAAAACCTTAAGGAAGAGCTTAGCTTTTTCGTTGAATACGAAGATCAGGAAGGGGTGCTTGGTCGTAGGGGCATGCTTTTAAAACCCAATACTGATGAAGCCCCCAATGCAGATTTCGAACCAGATGCTATGCGCAGAACCAAGGATGGTTTTATGGTAACCCCTATTGCACGCCTGCCTTTCCGAGGCAATGCTAACGATGCACATGGCTTGGGCGATATCCGTTACGCACTCACTGTAAAAAAGGTTGAGTCCGAAAATCTTAATGTGAAGGATTTGTTTCTAGTTTCTGCGATTCCACAAATGATTGGAACGCATGGCGCTGTGCTTAATGGCGTTACTTTTCTTGGTGCGGTAATGCCTTCGGGTAAGAAAACAGAGACCAAGGAATCAGAAAAAGAAGTAAAGCGATTCTCCCTGCCTTCGTTTCAAAAACTACTGGAGTCAACTCCGGGGGAAATCAAAACACTTGCAGCAATCAAAGAAGAGCTTTCTAAATCTAAAAAACTGTCTGAGCGCAAACAAGCAGTTCGCTCTTTCCAGATTCAACCTGATACGTTTGAAAAAATCGATGAAGAAGTGCAAAGCGATTTTGCCTTGGGAAAATTAGGCCTTGCAGTGCCAGGTGGTAGTAACGCATATCAACCCAGATACCGTATGGAGTTCTGGCTCGAAGCTCTTGATCATGATGTAGAAACTGGCCCGCATCTGGTTACAAGCAAAGAACGCTATATGTTTTTCATTGTCTCGGAAAATGATCTGCTTGCAGAAATCGCCCGTGAAGAAGAAAAGCACAAACTTGCATTGGAACAAGCCAAGGGGCATTTACTTGAATCTGAATCTAGGCTCGGTTTATCCAGCCTTGATCTTTCTGCTGGGAATGTAAAAGTTGAACAACTTGGCCCAATGGTTGCCCGTTGCGATGAAATAGATCGCAATTTGGAAACCCGATTGGCCAACACCAACGAAATCTTGGAAGCTTACACCCGTATTTTGAGGGAATTTAAACTTAACCGGGTTGATGCAGAACGATACAAACGGGTTCAAGATACCATTCAAGAACCCTTGCGAAAAATCACCCTTGTCGAGTTTCCTGCAACAACCCGTGCTATTGATTCCTTCCGCAAGGCGCTTGATAACTCCTCACTTACCTTGGATAAACGAATTGAGACATCACGAATTGCCTTGGCAGAATCTCGATCCCAGTTCAAGAAACTATTGCAGGCAATTGATGAAGTTCTTGCAGCAATGGGCACCCTTACTGATATCAACAAACTAGTAGCAATGCTCCGAACTATTGAAGAAGAAGAACGCAAGCAATTCGATCTGGTGCAGAAAATTCACGAAGAATTAGTGCGAAAAACACTTGAAGACGCACTCAATCCGGGTAAATAATCTGATTTAAATGCAAAATACCTGCAAATCTTAAGGGCAAACGCCCCCATTTGGTAAATATGTGAAGAATTAGTGAATATTTGCCTGAACGCTTTTATTTCCCCCATCTTAACAATATAAATTTTATTGGGTTTACTCTATTAAGAATATTAATAAATAAATCATTTAAGCTCTTTAAAGGAGAATATGCGATGAACATCAAGAAGAAAAAGAACAGTTTTTTCAAACCTTCCTTGTTTCTATTAGAAGATAGGATTACCCCTACGACTAATCCTTTGGGTTATGTTCAACCCAATGTAATTACAGCGAATCCAACCACGCGTCTTTTGGATATTACTTATACGGCTCATGTGTCAACTCAATCATTGGAAACATTGGCCTCATCTGCAGTACCTACAACTGGTTTTTTAACTTATTCGTGGACAATTAATGATGGTTTTAACAGCGTTTATAATTCAACAACTTCAGCGTATGACCCTTCTGTGCTTACAACCGGGGATACCTACCCTGCGCCAACCCTGAAAGTCAATCGTGGCGACACACTTAGAATCACCTTGTTAAATGATCTTGAGGGGCAGGCATTTGAAGCATTGCAAATTCCTGCAACTCCAATCTATGTTGACGGGGTTTTGGTACAACCACCAAATTTGACTGAAATGCCCCTTAATAATCATACCCATGGGTTCCATATTTCGCCAAACTTTAGCTCCGACAATGTTCTTTTATCCATGCCTGCAGGTCAGGGGTTTGTCTACGAGTATAAAATCGATCAAGCCCAACCAGATGGCCTTTATTGGATGCATCCCCATAACCATATGTATTCCACCGAGCAGGTTGCGCGCGGTTTGTCCAGCATGCTGATTGTTGGTCAACCTGACAGTAGCATTGTCCAATTAGCCAACCTTCCTGAAAGGACCATGGCTTTGCAGGCACAGAATGTTATCCCTGCCGCAGGCTCTACGCCGCAGGCAATAAATGGTGGTACCGGAAATCAACTCACCATCAATGGTTTAATTAATCCAACCATTACGGCCCAACCTGGGCAGACTGAGGTTTGGAACATTGCAAATATGACTTCTGGGCTTACTACCCAATTCAGCTTGAAAAATACTACCACTAATACTTTTCAGGATATAGTCGTGGTTGCCCAGGATGGTGTCGCCTATAACACGCCTGTAACACTTACCGCAGCGCAACAGGCCGGTGGTACACTGCTAACTTTAGGCACAGGTGGTCGCTATTCAATTCTGGTGACCGCGCCTGCCGTGGCTGGGCAAAGTGTCAGGTTGCAGATGAATTCCCAGAACAATGCAGCTATCAACAACCTTTATAATGTAACGATGACATCTTCCGGCGCGCCGGTTAGTTCGCTGCCCACGCCAACAACACTAACGACAACCGGTTACCAAGCCTTTGTGAATTTATCCACTGCAACCGTTGATGAAAATCGTACGGTGACATTCACCATTGATCCTAATCCTGCAGGTAATGGGGGAAATTCCCAATTTCAAATAAATGGTGAGGTATTTCCCAATCCACAAATTTCCCAGCCAAGGCTTAATGATGTGGAAGAATGGACTTTGATTAATAATTCCAAAGTCCCCCACCCATTCCATTACCATGTCAACGATGTTCAAGTTATGTCGATGTTTGTGCCTAGTAACACTAAAAATATTGGTATGGTAACTGTTACCTCCCCCCAGCAATGGTATCAGGATGTTGTACTTGTTCCCGCTGCGCAAGTTGATGCAAACGGGACTGTAATCACTCCCGGTAGAGTGGTAATACGCATTAAGAACCTTGATTTCACTGGGTCATTTGTCTACCACTGCCATATTCTTGCCCATGAAGATCGTGGCATGATGAGCTTAAATACCGTCCAGCCCGAAACGCCCATTTATGCAACCGGAGCAGGCGCAGGCGGTGGCCCCGCTGTCAATGTTTATAGTGGCATTGATAATAGCGTACTCGCAAGTTTCTTTGCCTTTGAAGAAGACTTCACAGGCGGTGTTCAAACTGCGGTGGCAGATGTTAATAACGATGGCATCTCTGATCTTATCGTTGGCGCTGGCGCAGGTGGCGGACCTAGAGTTCAAGTATTCAATGGTGCTACTAATTTCACCACTACCCTGTTTGACTTCTTCGCTTTCAGTACTGCTTTCAGCGGTGGGGTAAGTGTTGCAGGTGGCGATTTCAATGCGGATGGTTTTGCCGACATCGTTGTAGGCGCAGGCCCTGGTGGTGGCCCTCAAGTTAATATCTTTGATGGCCAAACTGGAAATATTCTTACACAGTTCTTTGCCTATGATCAGTCTTTCCGTGGCGGCGTCACGGTTGCAGTAGGCGATGTTGATGGCTCTTCATTTAATTCGGTTGTGACCGGTGCAGGCGCTGGCGGTGGCTCTCATGTTAAGTCATTCAGAAATTCAAGATTTTTCATGATTGGTGATACACCGATTCTTCCTGGTAACCAATCCATTTCCATGAACCTCACTGGTGAATTCATGGCTTATGAAGCGGCTTATACCGGAGGCGTTCAGGTTGCTGTTGGCCTTAATTCAGGGACTCCCTTTGGCGGATTTTACAGGATTCTTACTGGCACCCTCACAGGTGGACCTGAGGTTACCATCTGGCAAGCCATGGAAACCCATGACATCACCATGGATACGCCAGAAGTAATGTTTGAGAATGTTGCTGACTTTTTCGCTTTCGATTCCAACCTTACCACTGGCGTTCGGGTTGGCTCAGTTGCTGTTAGCAATGGCTCCGATTTCCTTGCTGCTACTGGTTTTGGAACTTCCACCGTTGTAAAGCGCTTTTCTCTTCTCCCGGGAGCCACCCAACCTACCTTGGAAGAAGAATTTTCTCCTTTTACTGTTGGCTTTGATGGCGGAGCCAACCTTGGTGGTACTTACTAACCAAACAGTAAGAGCATCTGGTTAACTAAATTCTGGCCCCTGAACACTATGTTGTTCAGGGGCCTTTTTTTGGCTAAAATGGCCCATTTGATGCCATCAATTTAGTTAACTATCCCTTTTGTTAAGCTAAAACCCTTAAAATCAAAAATTATTAATAGAGCAATAATAAAAAGCTTTTGAATATTAAGGGTTTGCAACCGAGCAACAGAATCAAGCAATGATTAGTGCAGACAAACGCGCGATTTCGGCCTAACCGATGTGCATGGGCAAGTAGTCAGAGAGATTCTTGCATAAAACATCACAAGAATATTGAAACAATTGCGTATTATTATCAAGCAATATGTTTATAACTTAAAGGTATGGATTGCGAAAATATCTTTTCAAACAAGGAAGATGCTAATCTTCGATATCAACTTACAATTAAACAACGGGCATAAGTAATTTAAAATCTGTTGTTTGCTCAAAAAGTCCAAAGGCAAAATAAATGACAAATGAAGAACGGTCCACCATTTCCAACATGGCAAAAGCTGAACAAGAAAATATCACAAAAACCGTTGAATATGAAATTCTTAAGATTGAAAAACTACGAGCTTTAATTTTCGCTATTGTTCAAGGATCCTTCGCAATTATTATCACCATAGCTTCGAATTTAAATATTGCCGATCCTTCATTTTCTGACAAATTTCCTATACCACGGAGCGTCCTAGAGCCAGTAGTTATTGGATTTGCATTATTTGAATTGCTTATTTGGTACATCCTTAAGCACTGCTTGAATACAGGCAAAAGCGTTCCTGCAATATGTCACTATATTGTTGCCCTCGTAGAAATCAGTTTGCCAACAATGCTAATTTTAATATTTAGCCATACATTACATGTTTATGCGCTATTCCTTCCCGCAGTTTTTATGTATTTTTTAATTATTGCACTTTCCGGATTAAGACTAAATTTTTGCATTTGTGTTTTTACAGGTGCAGTTGCTGCAATCGAATATGTTTTGCTTGCATTGTACATTATTAATACAACAGAATTTCCAGTCGAATTTCATGAGATGGGACCAACTTATAAGATTCTAGCGCATCTAATAAAAGGCTTAATTCTCTTGGCCGCTGGGATAATCACGGGGATTATTACTAACAAATTAAAAAATGGGTTTCTAAAATCTTTTCAATCTATAAGCGAGAAAAACCACATCATGGGTATGTTTGGCCAACATGTTTCCCCTGCCGTCATGGAAAAACTCCTCCACCAAAAGAATTCAACGGAAGGGGAAGTTCAAAATGTTTGTGTGATGTTTCTGGATATCCGAAACTTTACTACATTTTCAGAAAACCGTACTCCGCAGGAAGTTGTCGCTTATCTAAACTCCCTGTTTGATTTCATGATAAATATTGTGAATCTCAACCATGGGATCATTAATAAATTCCTCGGTGATGGATTCATGGCTGTATTTGGAGCACCGTTTTCTGATGGTTTCGATAGTCACAATGCCGTTAAAGCTTCGAAAGAAATCCTACAAAAGCTTAAAGAAGAAATTGATGCTGGGAACATTCTTCCCACGACAGTTGGCATAGGCCTTCACACTGGAAATGCGGTGACGGGTAATATTGGATCA
>DBCB01000225.1 GCA_002303765.1 Planctomycetaceae bacterium UBA969 | reverse complement strand
GCAAGTACTTGTAGGCCATGATTTATTGGGCCTTACCACAGGGTTTCATCCGCGCTTCAGCAAAAAATATGCGGACATCGCAGATATCATTAAGGCTGCAATAACTTCCTATTGCAGTGAGGTGCGCACTGGAAAATTCCCCGGCCCAGAGCACACTTTCAAATGATAATACCCCGTGCCCTTTACCGTTTCATAACATCCAAAACCATTTCACTCATGGTGTTTCTAAGTCTTTTTCTAATCCTTTTTTTAATGCAAATGAATGAAAGCATTTGCTTTGCTGCAGACTTGGTTCAGGCCAGAAAGCTTCTACTCACCGGAAAACTAGAGGAAGCAAAAGATGAATATCAGGAAATTCTAAAAGATCCAAAAACTGCACACGCTGCTACCATTGGCCTTAGCAAAATAAGCGAAGCGCAAGGGGACCTCAACGCTGCTTTGAAAATAATCTCTGACCTTAAAAACCCCTCTGCCGATGTTCTTGGCCGTAAGGCGGAAATACAATTCCTAATGGGGCTATGGAACGATGCTGAAGCTTCTGCTGCAAACGCTTTATTGCAAAACACTGATCACCTGCAAGCAAGATGGATAAAAGCCCGCATACTCTGGGAGGGTGGCGAAATTCCCAAAGCACTCTCGGAGTTTCAGTGGTTTGTAAAATCCTACTCCGATAAGCTTGAAACGCCTAACGCCTATAAGAAGCCTGAAGATTTATTGATTATCGCCCAGGCAAGCTTGGAAAACGCCCGCTGGTATGCCCTAGGCGATGAACTCGAAACCATTCTGAATGATTTACTGAAAGACACTCTTAAAATTGATCCGGATTTCTGGCCAGCAGAGGCCCTAGCAGGAAAAATCCTCCTCGAAAAACACAACCGACCAGAAGCCCTCGCCGCCTTTTCTAAAGTCCTTGCTATCAATCCAGAAGCCCCGGAAGCTTTAGTGGGCAAAGGCGAAGCTGCAATTCAAAAAATGGAATACCAAGAGGCAGAATCATTCGCCCAACGAGCCTTGAAATCCCAGCCCAACCACCCGGATGCTTTGATTCTTCTATCCGAAATCAGCTTGGCGGAAAGTAATTCTGCAAAGTCTCGAGAACAACTTGCATTGGCAAGAAAGGCCAGGCCACGGGATGAAAAAATTCTAGGTAGGCTTGGTGCGCTTGCATGGCTTGATGGGAAAACTGCTGAACTGCTGAACCTAGAAAAGGACGCTCTTTCGTTTGATAAAAAGCCCGCTCTTTTCTACCTAGAAATGGGCGAACTTCTTTCTTCCCGCAGGCGCTTCTCTGAAGCTGAAATTCGATTAAAACAAGCCATCGAACTGCGACCCAACCTCCCAGAACCCTTGATTTCACTTGCAATGCTTTCTCTGCAAATGGGCAGGGAAGCAGAGGCTCGCACTCTTTTAGAAAAAGGTCTGAAAGCTGATCCGTTCCATGTTCAAACTGCCAACTCTCTTAAAGTCTTAAAGCATCTTGATAAATATGAAACGCTGAAAACCGAACACTTCATCTTTAAATTCGATGCTTCGCAGGATAAACCCCTCGTCACTTATATGGCTTTCTTTATGGAAGAAATCTTCGTACAGCTTAATGCCAGATTTCGTTTCTCTCCTAAAGACCCAATCCTTGTTGAAGTCTTCTCCAATCACGAAATGTTTAGCGGCAGAACCATTGGTGTTCCAGATCTTCATACCATAGGCGCTTGCACCGGTAAAGTTATCACCATGGTTTCTCCCCAAAGTAAAACCATGAACAAACCTTTCAACTGGGCACGAGTCATGCGCCATGAACTAACCCATATCTTCAACCTTGAACAATCCCAATTCATGGTGCCCCACTGGTTAACGGAAGGGTTGGCTGTTTCGCTCGAAGGTTACCCAAGATCCGACTCTTGGAACAAAGAATTGAAACAACGCATTCAATCCAACAACCTTTTCAACCTAAGCAATATCAACCTCGGATTTCAGCGACCCAGATCGCCAATTGATTGGCAGATGGCTTACTGCCAAAGTTTACTTTATGTCGAATACCTGCAGAAAACGTATGGCGAAGAAGCATCCCGCAATATGCTCGAATCTTTCGCTAAGGGAAATGGAACAGATTTTGCAATCGAACTTGTAACCAAATCCAAAACCGCGAACTTTGAAAAAGGGTATCTCGCTTACATCAAGGAAATTACCGCAAAGACCTTGATTAGTGATAAACCAAAACTGCGAAGTGTTGAAGAGTTGCGTAAAGCCATCGAAGCAGATGCAACCGATGCAGAGGCACAAGGCGAGTTAGCGCTTTTACTGATAAACCGGGATCGTGCCGAGGCCAGAAAACTTGGGGAGGCAGCACTTTTAAATAAGCCAGGCCAACCCCGCGCATCCCTAGTTCTAGCCAAACTTGCAAAGCTAGCAGGCGACACAAAAAAAGAGCAAACCCTTCTTGAAGATTCTGTGAAGATTAACCCCGATCCAGACATCCTTTTTCTGTTGGGTAGAATCTTTTATGATGCGGGGGAATTTCCAAAGGCAACCGAAACTTTGCAATCGGGCATGGCTTTGGACCCCGACAATCCGCGCTGGCTTGAACAACTCGCCCGCGTTTTCGCCCAAACTGATGACAAACCCATGCAAATCGATGTCTTGCAAAAACTTTCCCGGCTCGACCCAGACGATCTTGAAAAACGCAAACGACTCCTCAAGCTATTGTTGCAAAACAACCAAAAAACTGAAGCCCTTATAGCTGCAAGGGAAGTGTTAGAGATTGATGTATCCTTTAAAGATGCGCAGGATTTACTTCTTGAGCATCTTTTAGCTTTAGGCAAAAATGATGAGCTCCAAAAACTCAAGCAAGCTTTTAATCCTTCAAGGTAACTTATGCCACAAAACCTTAAACAATTACAATCATTGATCAAAGAACTGTATGGTAAAAAAGATTCTTCGAGAGGGATTGAAGGCACTTTCATGTGGTTCATGGAAGAAGTAGGCGAGCTTTCTGCTGCTCTTAGAGAAAAAAACCATCAGGCTCTTGTGTTAGAATTCGCAGATGTTCTTGCATGGCTAGCAACCCTTGCTAATATTGCAGGGGTCGATCTGGAAGATGCGGTTAAATTAAAGTATGGCACTGGTTGCCCAGGATGTGCTAAATCACCCTGCGTTTGTAGCCCCAACGAAAAACCTTAAGAAAGTCTTCATGTTACGATTTCTGACGATGTGCTGCCTCATCTTATTCTGTACTCAACCAGCTTTGGCGCAACCGTCCTTAACCCAAGTTCGCTTTGGTTTCCCTTCCGAAGCTGGGGCATTGATTAGGAACGGCGTTTGGGTTCCTGTTAGCATTGAACTTGACCCTAAGGGTTCTGAAATCGAACCTGATAAATTCCTGATTGAACTGGAATCCACCGATGGCGACGGGGCGACCTATCTCGTAAAAATCCCTGTGCTTACCGGGCAAACTCGGATGATGGGCTACCTTCGACCAGGTTCTTCAACAAGCCCTCTTATCGTTAGGCTCAAAGAAAAAAATGGTACGACAATTCAAGTTTGGCCAACCCCAACCCGATCTTCTGCAACCATGATTGGCCCAAGAGATTTTTTAATCGCAACTGCAGGGTTTTCCCCAGAGGCCCTTCAACTCGCTTCTGCAAACCAAAGTAAATTAGATGCAGGGAAACAAGTTTTAAATGAAAGGCTACCTCGCAAATTCTCAGAATTAAAAACCATTCATGATCTTCCAACTCAAGCGCTTGGATACGCCTCTTTAGATACGCTAATTATTTCTACTGCTTCAACGATTTCCAGCGATCTTATTAAAGAAGCAAACTCAGAAAAGCGCGCAGCTCTTTCTGCATGGCTTCTTTCAGGCGGTACTCTTTTGGTGGATTCAGGCACGCATCACGAAAGCACGAAAAATTTGCTCCTTGCTCTCGGAGTTACAGGCTGCAACATCGAAGGGTTAGATTCAAACCCTAAAGGTTTGCGCACCCTCAATGGGTTAAATCGCTGGGTCACCCCATTGGTTAGCCAGTTGTTGCCAATGCGTATAAACGAGATTGCAAAGTTAACGCCAACTTATTCAGCACAGACCATCATTCGGGAATCCTCAGAGCCATCCGATCCCGTCGTGAGGCCAATATTAGTACAGATACCTTTTGGCCGTGGCAGAGTTTTTCTGCTGGCTTTAGGCATGGAATCCCCGCCTTTTGCAAGCTGGGATGGTCAGCAATCTTTCTGGGATAAGTTTTTATTTGAGATCTCGCCACGAAACCCGGGCTTTGCCCAGGGCAAATTCCCACCAGATACAAGCTCTATCAGGCCTGAACTCGCATGCGAAATCCAACGATCGCTGGAAACATTTGCAGAAGTACCCACCTTTCCTTTTGGATGGGTTGCTATTCTAATTCTTGCATACATTATTATCATCGGCCCAGTCGATTATTTCGTCACCCATTACTGGTTAAAAAAACCTGAACTAACATGGTTCACTTTTTTGGTTGCAGTTCTGATTGCAACTTGGGGAGCTTGGGCAGGCGCAAACGCTCTCAAGGGGGATGACTCCAAACTCAACAAACTCGACATTATGGATATTGATATTTCTTCAGGTTGTGTTCAAGGAACTTCTTGGATGTCTTTTTTCAGCCCCACTCCTGGGAATTATTCCTTTAATTTCAAAGCTAACCCCTCTTGGAGTTCGGGAGAACTTATTACCCAACCAGATCTAGGAATCCTCGAAACACCCGATCGCATTTTCAGAGGCGCTTCCCAATCTCTTTTCCGAAAACCTTACGAATACAGCTCTTTTCCTTCTTCTCTTGAACAAGTCGGAATCCCTGCATGGGCTTGCGCATCGCTAGAAGGCAATTGGCAAAAAAAATCCAAACCCAACAATGCCCCCTTTCAAGGCGACCTTTCCCATTCCAGGGTTGAAACTGTTCTTATCACAGGTACCATCACCAATAATCTTTCCGTTGACCTTCATGAATGCAACCTTTTTTACCAAGAATCCTGGCACACTTTGGGCAGGTTTCAGGCAGGAGAAAAAAGGCGCATCGATATGCTCCAACTAGGCGGCAGGGGTCAATCTATTCAACAATGGAACGATGCGAAAATCTTAGCACCCAACAATTGGAGCACCCAAAAAACCAATAACTCTTCCGACAATATTTACCCCATTCACAAGCTCGTTAAAGCTTTTGTTTTTCATGACCACCCAGAAGCAGGTGATCTTCTTTACAATAGTTCGCTGCGAAAGCTCGATACCAGTTGGCGCTTGAAGCAAGTTTCTGAAACTTTTCTTTCAGAAAGTGCAAGGCTTAGGCACCCGGAAGAAGTCATTCTCGTAGGCAGGGTTGATTCTGCAAAAGCTTCTTCTGCACCCACGATTCTTTCTCTTTCCCAAAAAATTAATGGCAACCCAATCACCATCAAACCCAGCATCAATCAGGAAACTTTTGTAAGGGTGGTTATCCCCATCCAACATCCAAAACCCTGAGTGCGCTCTTTTTCTTCCATGGAACTACTTTTATGATTGAAACCCGTGACCTGACCAAAATGTATGGCGAACTCTACGCTTTAAATCGCCTAAATCTTAAACTTGATCAGGGCGATGTTTACGGATTTATCGGCCCCAATGGCGCAGGTAAAACCACCACCATGCGCATCCTCGCCACACTTTTAAACCCTAGCTGGGGCGAAGCCACCGTTTGTGGCTACTCCATCTATAACAGCTCCAGAGATATCCGCAAATTGATAGGCTACATGCC
>DBCB01000014.1 GCA_002303765.1 Planctomycetaceae bacterium UBA969 | reverse complement strand
AACTTTTCGGTCGGTCAGGAGCACTTAAAGAATGCATTCGGTAGTGGTGGTGTTCCACAGGCCTCATTCAATCAGCACTTCTATAACCTTATTAATGAGATAAAAAAAATCGCTCTAACAATCAACCCTTTAAACACCAATGGCGATGACTTTTATCACATTTTGCACCGCAAGTTATTCAAAACCACAGCTTCCGAAGAGCAGATTGTAGAGGTCGCTAAGGCATACGAAGCTGCATTGAAAGAAGCGAATAACATGAGTTTGACTTCCGCTTCTCCTTCGGGCTTAAGGGATAGAATAATAAAATCTTATCCATTTCATCCCGATTTTCGCGATCTCTTGGGTAATTTTAAAGAAAGCCCTGGGTTCAAGCAAATGCGTGGTGTCATCCGCCTTATGAAAATGCTGATATCGGCGCTTTGGAGAGATGACAACGCAAATAGACTGCTTATCCACCCCTACGATTTTGATCTTAACAACGATGAGATAGCCTCTTATATCAACGTCATCAACCCATCACTTAGCTCGGCGATTGCTCACGATATTTCGGACCGCGGAAATGCCGTGGTGGAACAAATTGATAAAGCCAATGGCAACACCGATGCCTCAGATGCAGCCAAGTTGTTATTACTTGCATCGCTCTTCACAACAGGTGGGGCGAGGCATGGTTTGCGCGAAATGGAAATAGTGGATTGTTTGCAAAGACCAGGGCGAGATCTGTCCACCTTGGTCAATGTTCTTGATAAGCTTGCAACCAATGCATGGTATCTGCATACCAGGAAGGATGGAAGTTTGTTCTTTAGGGAACAGCAAAACCTTGCCGCCAAGTTGAAATCTACTGCGGTTGGTCTTAATATTGAAGTGGTTTTGCTTAAACTCAAGGACCGTCTTGAGAAGGATTTTGTCCCCCAAATCAACGATTGCTATCAAAGGGTAGAGGTGCTTTCCGCAATAGATGATGTGGTTCTTGATTTGGAAAAAACCACTCTTGTAATAGTTAAGCCGGGTAAACGGGCGAATGGCCTGCCCATTTCCGCAGATTGGCAGGTGTGGTGGGCCCAGCAGGAATGTAAAAACAGGGTTTTATTCCTTACCGGGTCAAAGGACACCTTTCAAACTCTTATCGATGCTGCACGTAATTCAAAAGCTTTGGAGGACATTCAAGGAGAGCTCCATTCCCAAAATCTCTCTACAAACGATCCGCAATGGCAAGCGCTTGATAGACTTCGAGATCGAATAACCCAGCAATTCAATTCAGCCCTCAAGGAGGCATTTGATGTAGTGGTTTACCCTTCCTCTAGTCTTACTTTACCGGTCATTTTACGGGCCACCGCTATTTCCTTGGATTTCCCAGGCAATCAAAACCCCGAAGCCACCATCCGTCAAACCTTGGAGACTGCCGGAAAATTTACCACCAAAATCGATGTTGACACGTTTATTGATCAAGCTGAGAACAGGCTTTTTGGCAATGCAACAGCCGTTCTATGGTCTGAATTCAAGCGTAATGCAGCAGTGCAAACAAACTGGCCTTTGCATAAAACCTCTGCCCTTGACGATCTAAAAGTGAGATGCATTCAGCGTGGCCGATGGCGGGCTGAAAGCAATTATGTTAATAAGGGCCCTTTTGCAGCGCCATCGCCCGGGGTAGAAATCCATGAATTATCAACAGAGGAAGATGGGAGTGGTCAAACTTACTTGTAATGGTTTACCCTTTCATCCCAAATGAAACGGGTCCTTCCCTTTTAAGGGCGTCCGTTATTGATTTGACTTTTATGGCAACCAAATCAGATGAAACCATTGCGAAGAGTGCTAGTGAAAGTTCCCCATGGCGCTGGATATTGCCGGGCAGGCGTTAAAGAACGAATGATGTTGTTCTTGAAAATCTGTAAAATCAAATCACATGATGAGCCTTCTATTTTTCTTGCTTTTAGATGGTAAAGAACCTATGTTTGCAGTTTGCTTTTGCAGTTTGCAAATGTTTAGTAAGGAAGAATAATGCCCGCTTTCATCGAAACCCAATTCCCGATCGCTCGCCTTTCTGCAGAATCTTACAAAGAAAGCAATTCGGGTGCCAGTCAAACGCTCACCGGCCTAGGTAAATGGTGGTACCGCAAGCCGCTCATTCTGGTACGGGCTTCTATTCTTGGCATGCTTATGCCAGCTTCCAAAGATGCAAAAAAGGATCGCGAAATCTTTCTGAAGATTCTCACCATGGACGATGCAGGTGCTTGGGATCGCTGCAAGCCCGCTGTCCAGCGCAAAACCACGCATGCCGCCTTCGATGCCTTGCCCTACGCCGAACGGATACGAAATTGCGAGCGCCCGGAAAATGTCGCAGGCCCCTCTGAAGCTACATGGGCAGAGATTAACAATCATCTTGGCACCCAAGCCAAGTCATTACCCGAGTTGGTCGAACAACTTGGCCAGCAGCAGTTTGGTCACACACCCCGGGTGGGGGATAGTTTTTGCGGTGGTGGCTCTATTCCATTTGAAGCCGCCCGCATGGGTTGTGAAGCCTTTGGCTCCGACCTCAACCCTGTGGCTGGCTTGCTGACTTGGGCGAGTTTAAATTTACTTGGTGGTGGCAAAGCCGTGCAGGACGAAGTTATGCGTGTTCAGGCGGAAGCTCTCACCGCTGCCGACAAACAGATTACCGTTTGGGGAATTGAACACAATGGCCGTGATGAGCGCGCCGATGCTTTTCTTTATTGCATGGAAGTGAAGCCAGAGGGATGTGACTATTACATCCCTCTAGCACCGAGCTGGGTGATCTCTGAGAAATACCGCATTATGGTCTCTTGGCAGAAAGTGGCAGGCTCCGACCGACTGCAGCCGACGGTGGTAGCGGTTTCAGAGAGCGAGCTTAAACTTTATAAAGACACGAATGGCTGGTGGGATAACCGCGTCATTGTGGATCCCTTTGATGCCAGTAGATCGTGGTCGATAGAAGCCTTACGCGGCCTAGAGGGTTTATGCCGTTGGAGTAATGACGATGTTGTGCCCCGGCCTGGGGGGGTGTTTCAGGAACGGCTCTTCTGCATTCGGTGGATCAATACCAAGGGTGAATTGCGTTATGCTGCGCCAGATGCAGATGATCTTGCGCGGGAAACCAAGGTGATGGAACTACTGCGCGAACGCTTTGCCCATTGGCAAGGGGAGGGGTTTATTCCATCAAAGGCGATCCCGGAAGGCGGTGGAAAAACCAAGCGGTTTCGCAAGCGCGGCTGGACCCACTGGCATCATTTGTTTACGCCGAGGCAGTTGCTGGCGCATGGGCTGTTGGCGGAAATCAGTGCAAAGTTGGCGACATCGAAGGCGGTGAAGGTGGGCTGCTTGCTGGGATTGGGGCGTATGGCAAATAGGGATTCACGGCTTTGTATATGGCAGGAATTGGGAAATATCGATGGTTTAAGCATAACAAGTTCAATTTATTTTTTCGTAAACCGTGGATTAATTAGATTAAGTTCAGCTTGGGATTTGAGTTTTGAACTAAAGCATGGGCTGGATGGAAGTGGGAAAATTCTGAATGTCGATGCTCGTGACCTTCGTGAATCCTGCGACATCTGGATCACCGACCCACCCTACGCCGATGCGGTCAACTACCACGAACTCGGCGACTTTTTTCTTGCCTGGTATGACAAACAAATTGCCGAAGCCTTTCCCGATTGGATCCCCGATGCGCGCGCCGAACTCGCGGTACGCGGTGATGGCGAAGGCTTCCGCCGTGCTATGGTTGAAATTTACCAAAACCTCGCCAAGCACATGCCCGAAAATGGCATGCAAATGGTGATGTTCACCCATCGAGATCCCGCAGTTTGGGCCGACCTTGGCATGATCCTCTGCGCCGCGGGATTGAAAGTCACCGCAGTTTGGAAAATTTTCACGAATATCCCTTCTAGGTTTATGGGGAAAGAAGACCACGTCTCTGGCATTGTCTGTCTGGTTTTGCGCAAGCGCACTGCGAACGAACCCGGCTTTCTTAATGAAATTAATCCGCTGGTGGAAGACGAGGTGAAGAACCAAATCGGATCGATGCAGGCTTTGAGTGAAGTCGGCGAATTTAACTTTATCAATGATTTCAATTATAATCTTGCCGCCTACACTGCGGCATTGAAGGTACTGACCCAATATGGGAGCCTAGATGGCAAGGTTGTTGAGCATGAACTTTTTGGTGAGGGTGCGAAGAATCAGAAGAGCGCATTCCAGGTCGTGATAGAACGCGCGCTGGCATTGAATGGAAAAGGGCCCCATTTTAGTGCAAAGAAGGATACTCGTAGTCCATTATAAATTAGATTTTGCAGATTTTTTTAATATTTTTAAATGTAATTCGGGGGTCAACCATTGATTGGCATTGACCTGTGGCACTTCTAATTACAGTTTGCGATTAAATCTTCGATGTGCTTCAATGATGTAAAATTAAAACATCATGATGTGCTTTCTGTTTTTCTTGCTTTTAGATGGTAAAGCACCTATGTTTGCAGTGTGCTTTTGCAGTTTGCAAAAGTTTATTAAGGAAGAAGAATGCCCGCTTTCATCGAAACCCA
>DBCB01000354.1:10242-11198 GCA_002303765.1 Planctomycetaceae bacterium UBA969 | reverse complement strand
AGACTCCCTTTATGCACGAGTGGTAGTGCTTAAGGATCAAAAAGTCTCGCTAGCGATAGTGTCTGTTGATTTAATTGTTTTTTCTTCCTTAAAGGTGATTACAGAAGCTAGAAAAAAATGGGGCGTTGATCATGTAATTCTTTGCTCAACACATACCCATGCAGCAATGGCGCCCCGGGGCCTTTTAATCAAACCGCCCTTCTCTCCCGATTGGACCAGAAATGGGAAAGACCCTGGCACCACAATCGATTGGCCTGCTTTATCATCTGATCCTTGGTATGCGGAAACCGAAGACAAAATAATAGCAGCGATCGGCAAGGCGATGAACAATCTGTTCGCAGCTAAACTTGTTTCAGGCAAAGGCACATTTGAAAGCGCATACATGGCTCACAATAGAAGGCTGGTTCGCGAAGGAGGCCCTGTTTTAGCAATGTGGGAAAACCCCGATAGACGGCCTACAAAACCTATTGACCCGACAGTAGGCGTCATTCGCATCGACGACCTGACAGGTAAACCCAGAGCACTAATGGTTCAATATGCATGCCATCCTGTAGCTACCATGAGCGCAGGCATGGTTTCACGAGATTTCCCAGGCGCAATGGTTGACCATATTGAACAGGAACTGGGTGATAATTGCATGGGCATGTTTCTTCAAGGGGCCCAAGGCGATCTTGATCCCTACGACCTTCATAATCTAAAAGGCGAAAATAAATTCAACATTGTTCGCATGGCTGGAATATCTTTGGCCAAGGGTGCCTTAAAAATCGCCTCCACCTTTAAGGAAACAACAAAAACAGAATCCACCAACATTCAAATTAAAGAAAGCCTACTAACACTTGCACACCGCAATGGTACAAATAAAAGCAATGTTGGAATTCTTTCCGTTGTTATCAATAATGACTTGGCATTGGTTGCAATTCCCGGAGAACCCTTTATCAGCCATCAAATCGAATTAA
>DBCB01000354.1:4261-10218 GCA_002303765.1 Planctomycetaceae bacterium UBA969 | reverse complement strand
AACTTCAAAATCACCAATAAAGAACACTTTGATTTTAGGATTGGCATACCATGGGAAAGGATCCCCGTTTGTTGTATACATCCCAACGGTTCAAGCTGTAAAAGAAGGTGGATATGGGGCGGCCGAATGTAGTTTTTTGGCAGCCGATGCTGGTGAAAAAATGATTTCAGAAGCAGTATTATCTATCCAATCTTTGCTTAAGCAAACAACCCCTTCAAAGTAACTATTTTCGACAATGTTAAACGACATCTAAACAGGATAATAAAATGAATTCGTCAATAAGCCCGATTCACCCAGTAAAATTTATATGTTGCGTAATACTAATAATATTTATTACAGCGGCACGGGGCTTTGGTGCAGAACTCATTCTGGCCTCATCAAACAAAACCGATTATCAGATTGTAATCCCGAAAGTAAATGCCTCGGACTCCATAGGTGATGGTTTAAAGCAAACCGCAAAACTAATGCAGGCAGCTTTTCAAGCTAACGGTTTCAATCTCGCAATCTCCTTGGAAGGGGCACATGATGCCTCAAAACCTGCAATTTATCTTGGGAACACCAATTATGCAAAGGACAAGAAAGTTGATGTTTCAAAGCTTAATGGGTGGGGATATATACACAAGGTTGTTGATAACAATATTATCATAGCGGGGCGGGATGAAACTGCGCCTGCAAAATCCAAAGAACCACGACGCCCTTATTGGGATCGCTTTGGTACAGCAAAAGGCGTTGTAGATTTCCTACAAAAATATGTTGGTACACGATTTCTTTATCCCGACCTTGGCCCCGCACAGCCGATATCTTCTTCTACAAAAATTGACCTGCTAAAATCTCCAGCGATTGAATATCTAAAAATCTCTTCCATCACTATTCCCACAAACCTCGACATTATTAAAACACCCTCGATTGAATTCAACACCGCCCATCCAGCAAGGGGTAGTTTTTACGACATCGCCCACAACCGCTTTCCCATGGTTGACACACTCTTTGGCGGCCACACTTACGAAAGGGCAGTACCCAGAGAAAAATACGGAGAAACTCACCCTGAATATTTCGCACTCATCAATGGCCAACGAACTGCAAATGCCCCCGGAAATGCGCAATATTGTATTTCAAACCCTGATGTTCAAAAACTTATTTACGAAGATATGATCAACTCTATTAACATGGGTTTTAAAGCGGTTGATATTGGCCAACCTGATGGTTTTCGTGCGTGCCAATGTGAAAAATGCGAAAAGCTTTACAACACTGGTAAAGATTGGGGTGAAAAGCTATGGCTCTTTCATCGATCACTTGCTGAAAAAGTAGAGATCGAAAAACCGGGCAATCGTGTCACTATCATGTCGTATATTCAAACCGAAAACCCACCAAAATCATTTAAATCATTCCCGAAAAACACTCGGATACTTTTAACTGGCACAAACGAAGAGGATATCGCACCGTGGTTAAACCATGAGGTGCCTGCAGGCTTCTCTTCTTATATTTACAACTGGTGCCCAAACCTTGGTACCCGCTACACCCCGATGCGTACACCACTTTTTGTGGAAACTCAAGTTCGAAGATTGGTTCACAATCGTATTGCTTCGGTTTATCGCGATGGCCCAGGTGATCTGTATGGGCTTGAAGGGCCTGTTTATTACACCATGGGAAAAATGTTTGATGACCCGATCAATCTTAACGCCAACCTTCTCGTTAAGGAATTCTGCAGCGCTTCTTTTGGCAAAGCTTCTCAACCAATGATTCAATTTTATGATCAGCTTTATCATGCGATTGAATTGTATTCAGATTACCTAGGAACCAGAGCCCCGGCTTGGGTTTATCACAATATTTACGGGCAACGAAGAAAACATTTGACGGATCCTTTCCAACTTATGGGGTTCCTTTACACCCCTACTCTTCTTACCTCGATGGAAAACCAACTTTCCACCGCTGAAAAAACTGCAGACTCGGACAAAGCAAAAACCAGACTTGCAGTAGTCCGCAAAGAATTTGATTACCTCAAGGCTTTTGTCCAGGTTGTACACCTCTCTCATGCTTTCCAAATCCGCCCTGATATAAATTCTAGAAACCGTTTACTCGATTCAATCGATGAAAGAAACGCCCTCATCGATTCCTTCTTCACCACCAATGGCAAAAACCCAAAAAACACGGGTGAATGGGCCTATGTCATGTTTCCACCTGTTGGACATGATGTAAAACACCTAAAACTTGCCTACGATGGTTATCAGGAGCCCTACGCAAACTCACCAATGAATTGGGATACTAAGGCAATGAGAAATGCAGCATTGCCTGGCGCTAAAAAACTATTCATCGGAAGTGCAAAAACAACCTCAGCAATTACGATGGACTCTCAAGAATGGAATCTTGCAGAAAAACACTCTTTGAACTTAATACAAAATCAGGCAAAATCAAAAAACAAATCATCATTCAAAATACTAGCAGATCTAACTAACTTTTATGTTTTAATTGAAAATCAACTTCCTCAGGAACTATTAAAAGCCCCGATCGAAGACCTCTCAAAGCAGGATACCATAAACCTATTATTCGAACCCAAAACCGGTGATGAGATTATTTACCGTTTCACTGTTAATCCTAACCAAAAATCAAAACAGGATGCTGCAAAGGGATTTGTAAAAGACCCCCTTGACCCACGGTTTGGCCGTTTTGATCCCGATTGGAATGGCAACTGGACTTATTCAACGAAACTTGATGTTAACAACTCAAAATGGGTGGGTTTCCTTACGATCCCTTTCAAAACCCTTGGCATTGAAAACTCTGGCCAGGCATCGCTTTGGCGTGGGAATATTAGTAGGGTTCGAACCGAAAACAAAGACCAATTAGAAATCTCCCAATGGTCCTTTAATTCCAGCACCAAAATTCTTGATGACCCGAATGACTTTGGAGAATTTCATTTCAAAGAACCAAAAGAAAAATAACCTCAAATCGATTGCCTACTAAATTTTGATTATCGTTTAAATTATTCTGTCTATTTCCCATGGTTTAACTTTATGCACACTACTGGCTTTAATCTTAATCCTCAAAACAACCATAAATTTTGCAGGAACAAGCTTGGGCTCGGCTTTCCCAAACCAAACGGATTAAAATAGAACGCATCTTTATGCGTCTAGAATCAACAATCAAACAAGTGCATACCACGTACCTTGTATACTAAGCACCGAGTAGAAATGCCGATGGATTAGCAATTGCAGACACCAGAGATTGTAAGAAACGGGCTGCAGGTGCCCCGTCAACGATTCGGTGATCAAAAGTAAGGCTCAGTTCCAACTGTAACTGAGCAACTACCTGACCATCATCAAGAAAAACAGGCTCCTTGCGAATCGCTCCCAAGCCAAGAATTGCAGCCTCGGGATAATTAATCACGGGGGTAAAAGAATCGATTCCAAACGCTCCGAGATTAGTGATTGTAAATACGCCTCCTTGCATTTGTGCTGCGGTGATCTTTCCTTCACGAGCCTGCTGCACCAAGCTTTTTGATTGCGCTGCTACATCACGAAGAGTTAATCCAGCCACATTCCGAATCACAGGCACCAATAAACCATCTTCAGTATCAACAGCCATTCCGATATTCATCTCATGATACCCTGGTAAAACAATGGCATCTTCCTCCCACCTGCCTGCTAAAAACAAATGTTCTTTGAGAACTTCTGCAACCAGCTTAGTAATGATGTCTTGAAAACTTGGAATGGGATGTGTGCCATTGGTTGATTTAAACTGATTGCGGAGATTGACGAGATTCGTGGCATCAGCCTTGGTGGTGAGCGTAACCGGGACTGTTAACTGGCGGCTGGCAACCAATCGCTGGGCAATAAGCCTTCGCTTTTTGGAGATCGGGATTCGTTGCGCTTTCCCAGCGGTGGTGATATGTGAAGGCAAGTTAGTGGAAGCAGCTTTTACATCGCATTCCCGTACTCGGCCACCAGCACCCGAGCCAATCAAACGCCTCCAATCAATTCCTAAGCTGGAAGCAAGGCGCCTAGCCCTGGGGCTAGCAACCTGTTGGCTTGACATTATAGAAACATTAGAAATTACAGGCTCTTGAGCATTTTCTGAAAAGATTACTTTCGCTTGGTGAACATCTTCTTGGAGAATTCGGCCTCTTGGCCCGGTCGCCTTGACTTGAGATAATTGAACTCCAACCTTTCTTGCCAACTGCCTGACCGATGGTGAAGCAACAATCGAATCTGCCTCATTAACAACTTCAATATTAACTTGCTGTAAAGGATTAGCAAGCGCAGGGATGGAGTCGTTTGCCCCAACAAGATATCCGATGATGGCTCCAACTTTATGCACGCTTCCTGGTTTTGGCCCTGTAGGAGGAATCCGCAATACGCCTTCATCTACGGCTTCGATTTCTTGTGTGGCTTTTTCGCCTTCCAATTCAAATAGTGCATCGCCACGCTTAACGAAATCGCCCTCGCTTTTCAACCAAGCGACAAATGTCCCTTCCTCCATCGACCAACCCAAGCGGGGTATAATAATTTCTTGTGCCATGATTACTCCTTCACCAACGCACGAATAGCATTTGCGATTTCCACCGCTGTTGGCACAACAACAGCTTCTAAAGGCGGACTGTAAGGGGTAGGTGTAAAAACACCAGTCAAACGGCGAATGGGCGCATCAAGATCGTTGAAACCCGCATCTGCAATCTGTGCCGCAATTTCAGATGCAAACCCACAAGGTGCAGGTGGTTCATCAACTATCAACAGGCGGCCAGTCTTAGCAACCGATTGCAATATCGTTTCTGTATCAAGGGGCGAGACCGTTCGTGGATCTATCACCTCAACTGAAATCCCCTCTTGTTCAAGTTGTTCGCAAACCGACATGGTAAGATGAACCATTCGAGCCAATGCGACGACCGTAACATTCTTTCCTTCTCTTACAATCGCAGCATGACCAAATTCGATTTCATAATCTTCCGTAGGAACATGACACTTAATAGTTAGAATTTCCCGATGCTCAAGAAACATAACCGGATCATCGCAACGAAGCGCATGCTTCATCAAGCCCTTAGCATCATAAGCGTTTGAAGGCACTACTACTCTCAACCCAGGAACCTGCGCATACATGGCATAATAACTGCCGGAATGATGCGTTGCAGCGGAATGACCTATGCCTATACACCCGCGCAATAGCACCGGCATTTTCAAGCGCCCACTCGACATATACTGCATCTTGGCGATCTGATTAATAATCTCCCCAATCGAATCAAGGATAAAGTCAGCAAACATAAAATCGACAACTGGGCGAGTACCAGTCATCGCTGCACCACCTGCAAGCCCAACGAAACCGCGTTCGGAAATCGGAGTGTCGCAAAGTCTTACCGGGCCATACAAATCGTAAAGGCCTGCTGTAGTCTTGAAGTTGCCCCCACGAACCCCAATCCCTTCCCCCATCACAAAGATTCTGGGATTAACGGCCATTTCTTCTGCAAGTGCTTCATGTGTTGCCTGAGTGAATGTGATATTTCGGGTGGGGTCGTTCCCTTCGATCAATCTCGTACAAGGGGCAACTTTTCTAACTGGTGCATATACATTCATCGCAGCAGTAGAAGGATCAGGCAAAGGGCTGCTTTCAGCAAAAGCCCTAGATTCCGCAACAAGAGACTGAATTTCAGATTCAATACTCTGAAGAGTTGGTTCATCAACGCCAAACTCGTTTAACAACCTTCCCCTTAAGGAAGCAATAGGACACTTCCGCTTCCATTCTTCAACTTGTTCACGGGTGCGATACATGAAATCACCCATGCCCTCTGCATGAGGGCGAGTACGATAGGTTTTACATTCAATAAGGGTTGCGCCCTCACCTGATCGCGCACGAGCAATTGCCTCGCGAGCAACTTCTGTTACTGCAATTACATCATTACCATCAACTTCAAAACCCGGAAGCCCATAGCTAGCAGCGCGACGGCCAACATCGGGAATCCCACTCGAATAAGA
>DBCB01000354.1:2733-4192 GCA_002303765.1 Planctomycetaceae bacterium UBA969 | reverse complement strand
CTGGCCATGTTAAGGCCCTCATGAAATGCCCCGTTGTTGACAGCGCCATCACCAAAGAATGCAACAGCAACGTTTCCAGAGTTCATCACCTTGGAACTATACCCACCGCCGCAAGCCTGCAGAATACAAGCACCCACGATACCGCTTGTTCCCATCATGCCGATTTCAGGCGAGAAAAGATGCATCGATCCGCCTCTGCCACGCGAACAACCTGTCGCTCGCCCAAACAATTCTGCCATCAGTTCTCGCGGGTGCATCCCTTTAGAGAGTGCATGCCCATGCCCACGGTGCGTACTAAAAACAGAATCATCCTTGGTTAAATGAGCGCAAACACCTGTGGATATTGCTTCTTGACCAACATAGGTATGGCAGGCACCAAAGATAAGGCCGCGCTGATGGCAGCGAGCAAGTTCCTCTTCCGTATGTCGGATGATTAGCATAGTACGAAACAACGAAAGAAGTTCTTTATGAACCATTAGATTCTGATCCTTTATCATTTTGTTTTAGCGTGAAAATTTTGAATGCTTCGCTGCTCATGGCCCGGGGTACCCCCAGCGTTCATAGCCATGTTCCCACCATCCAAGGGAATTATTGCCCCTGTTATCCAACTAGAAGAATCCGAAGCAAGAAGCACAGCAAGGCCCATAATATCATTGGGTTGGCCAAGCCGATGGGCGGGAATCCCATGTAAAAATCTCTCTTCCAAGGTTGGATCTTCACTCATGCGAGCGGTTAGGCCAGGGTTGATTATCTGGGCTGGGGTTACACAATTCACACGAACGCCACGATGGCTCCACTCCGTACTAAGCTCCCTCGTCATTTGCACAACCGCGCCCATTGCCATACTGTAAGCAATATGCCCACGGCCAAGCGCAGTAGAACTTGCAAGCGAACCTATATTCATGATGGAGCCACGACCTTGTGCAAGCATCCGTAGCCCAGCTTGCTGACACATAGCAAAGCGCCCGACCACCAAGTTCTGTAATACAGAATGCAAGTCTGCAATCGTCAGTTCTTCCGGCTTTGCCAGATGACCATCGCCTGCAATGTTTCCTAAAAAGTCTACTCTTGCAAACTCCACATCAACCTGTCTGAATAGCTCGGCTATAGCATCAGGATCGGAAACATTGGTAACACTAACAAGAGCTTTTCGACCCATTTTTCTAATCAAATCTGCAGTAGTTTCCAATCCGGAAATATTGCGATCGACCAAAACAACATTGGCGCCGGCCTGAGCAACTGCAAGTGAGGCAGCTTTACCCAAACCCTGAGCTGCACCGGAAATAATTGCAACTTTACCGGACAGGTCAAACAGGTTTCCAGAGGAAGGAGGATTATCCATCGTCATGAAGTTCTCTCTCTAGCGGAATTCTCTTGAACTACAATCAATAAAACTGCGCCAACAAAATGTATCACTGCCATAGACCATAAACCATAAGTACCCAAAATGGTAGCAGCA
>DBCB01000354.1:0-2649 GCA_002303765.1 Planctomycetaceae bacterium UBA969 | reverse complement strand
GCAGTTGGTAAAGTCCAGAACACAGGAATCATGCTCATCATTCCTGTTTGAGCGATACACAAACCTACCAAAGCAATAACTGGAGAAACATTGGCTGCCGCTAAGCTCCATCCTACAACAGCTAGCAGTGCTGCTACAATTAAATGCCCGCGCCTTTCGTTCATGCGATCTGAACTAATACTAAAAACAATCATTCCAACGATCGCACAGATGTGGGGCAATGCGCTAAGTAATCCAATCCGAAAGGTATCGAGGTAATCAAATTGCTGTTTGATAAGCTTCGGAAAATAGGCGCTACTCGCATTGGTGCCTATTGCTAAAGTGGAATATATTGCGATCAGCAACCAGACACGCCATTGCAAAACAGCAGCCAAACGATCAGAATTATAACGCTGCTTCCGCTGTTGCTCTTCGTTTTCCATCTCCGAAACAAGCCAATCTTTTTGTTCAGAAGAAAGCCAAGAGGCATCACGAGGGTAATCAGTCAAATAATAAAAAACAGCAATTCCAAGAATAACAGAAGGGATCCCTTCAAGAAGAAATAACCATTGCCAGCCATGCAAGCCTGCATAGGAATCAAGGTATTGCATAATGAAGCCGGAGAGTGGATTTCCAAACACAAAAGCCAGACCGATAGCCATCATGAAAAATGCAGTCATCTTGGCCCGCTGGCGTTCGGGGAACCAATAACTAAGGTAAAGAATAATGCCTGGGAAGAATCCAGCTTCCGCAATACCCAAGCAAATGCGCAAGCCATAAAAGCTCCACTGATCCCAAGCGAACATACTCAAAGAAGAAATCAGACCCCAACTAATCATGATGCGTGCGATCCACAACCTTGCGCCAACTCTTTTCATCAACAGATTACTAGGCACCTCAAATAATAGGTACCCGACATAGAACATGCCATAACCCACATTAAATGTATCTTCGCTCAGATGTAAATCGTCCTGCATTTGCAATCGTGCAAAACCTATATTTGCACGATCTATGATATTCATCAAATAAAGCAGACATATGAAAGGGATAAGCCTCCATGCAACTTTTTTCAGCGTACTTTTCCCAAGATCAATATCAACCATTAGGCCACTTTCATTACTACGGTTATCATCAAGCGACATCCAAAGTTTAAATCAAACGAACTTGGTAACGCCTGGTACCGAAACTTGAGGAATTGGGACAGGTCCCCATTCATATTTTGCAGGGCCTAGTTTCTCTTTCGAATTCCACGCCATATCCCAGGTAATCTCTTGCCCAGTGTAAGTGGCCATGCGACCCATGATGGCAAGCAAAGTGCTTTTAGCCATATACTCGCCATTGTTAATTGGTTTACCTGCCCTAATGCTTGCGAAAAGTTCATCGTGCTCTACTTGATAGAGGTTTTTCGCCTCGCCTGAGAACGACCATTCATTTGCGCCGAAGATTCGAACCCCGTTCTTCCGCTCGGTTAATATTGCGGTACCTTTGTCGCCCAAAATATTAACACTAATATCACTTTTGCAACCTTTCATCTGGCGGGTATTGCTTACAAGGCGGGCCCCATCTTCATACTCATAAACGACTGAATGATGATCAAAAATATTTCCGTACTCCGGACCTTTCCGAACCTCACGACCGCCCATGCCAATTGCTTTAACGGGATACTTATCCTTCATGGCCCAGGCGCAAACATCTAAATTATGCACATGCTGCTCGACATTAAAATCCCCCGAAAGCCATGTGAAGTAATACCAGTTTTGCATCTGCCAATGCATATCGGTCCAATCGGGCTGACGGGGCTTTATCCAAATAGGGCCACGGTAATCATTCGCCAAAAGAGTGCGAACTCCGCCAATGGCACCATCATGAATTTTCCGAATAGCTTCACGGTAAGGCGCATGATATCGAAGGCAAAGCCCTGAAACGACTGCAAGGCCCTTCTTCTTGGCCTCTTCGCAAGTTCGAAGCACAGAATGCACCCCTGGAGCATCCACCGCACAAGGTTTTTCTGCAAACACATGCTTGCCCGCTTCAACTGCGGCTTGCATATGCATAGGGCGAAAATGCGGAGGCGTTGTCAGCAACACAACATCCACTCCACTTGCCAACACTTTCTTATATGCATCAAAACCAACATATTGCTTGTCTATCGGCACATCAACCTTATGCTCCATTCCCTCAATCGACTTTAGACTTTTCAAACTTGATTGCAGCCGATCTTCGAACACATCTCCCATTGAAACAAGTTTGACTCTGCTTTCAGAAGCAAGAGCTTGGGAAGCAGCGCCTGTACCCCTACCGCCGCATCCAATCAATCCAACGCGGATGGTGTCATCGCCCGCAGCAAAAACAGATGGAGAAAAGCCTAGGGAATTAACAGCAGCAGCACTGGCAGATGCAACTGCTGCTGTTTTGATGAAAATCCTTCTAGAGGCAGCTTCAATCTTTTCAATTGCCATTCCAAAGCTCCTTAAAAAACTTAAAAGGCGGGCACATATATAGAAGAGCTGAATAGTAACATCATTAGCTACAAATGTGGATTAAATACGAACAAAAAATGTAAAACAGACTTGTAATAAATGATGCAATTATTACCCTGTGGCTGCAGACTTACTTTTTACGCAACATCAATTTTGCAAGTTCCTCAGTACCTAGGGCACCCTTATAAAA
>DBCB01000268.1:15447-15864 GCA_002303765.1 Planctomycetaceae bacterium UBA969 | reverse complement strand
CAAAAAGACCGCCCTATCAATAAAGTTTTTTTCCGGAGGCAGATTTTCCACAGGAGCACCAAGTGGAATCGCAGCATTGTAAACCGCAACATTTCCCTGATACCGAACCATCACCGAAACTTTTCCAGGTATATCAAGCACTTTGACCAAACCGTTTTCTGTAACTTCAGCCATTGCCTTATCATTGGATTCAAATAGGGCACGGGATGTAACATCGTGAATAGTGCCATCCGAATAATGCGCCATCGCTTTTAGCTGTTGCTCTTGTCCTCTTTGAAGCTTCCCCTTTTTAGGGATCAACTCCATCGCAACAAACTTAACATCTGCAGAAGCGTCCATAAGGGCGCCCTGAGTAATCCAAGTCTTTATTATTTCATATCCTTGGGATTTTTTGGGCAGCCTAATTCCTCCGCGGTG
>DBCB01000268.1:6830-15382 GCA_002303765.1 Planctomycetaceae bacterium UBA969 | reverse complement strand
CCTGCGACCACGGCTACCCATCACGATGCTTTCCAAATCTTCCAATGGCTCAAAGCCTAACAATGACAACTGAAAACCATTTTGGCCACCACCAGCTTTAGCATGGCAGGACCCCATATTGCACCCTGCCCTAGTAATGACAGGTATCACATCATTTACGAAACTTATTTTTGGTTCAGACGCAACCAAGGAACTAGGGTGAATAAAAAAACTTGATATCCCAAAAAAAATGTAAAACCAACTCATGTATCCCGAACTCTTCATTGAATAAATTCGGTGAATAATCATTTCGCTTTTGCTCCGAGTTTAAAAGCTAAAAATATAAAGGCAGGTCAAAAACAATAATTTACTTAAAGGCATGATCAATCAAATATCTATCTAAAGATTACCACAAATAAATGATTAATTCAAATAAATAAGCTACTTATAAAAATCTAAAGTGAAACATCAAAACCAGACAAATAAGCCAATAATGGGGGACAAACCACGTCCCCAAGCAGCGAAACACAAATCCTTCTCTCGTGTTGACTTACTACCTCCAAAAAGATTTCCATCCTGGAAAGAGGTAAACAATTTTTAATCTTATCAGCCCATTCTATCAACACCACATTCCCACCTTGAAATAACTCATCACCGCCAAATTCTAGAAATTGCAATTCACTTTCCAAACGGTAAACATCTAGATGATTAACCGTATACCGGCCCTGATACTCTTGCATAAGAACAAATGTCGGACTGGTTACAAACTCTAAAGATGAGCACCCAAGGCCTTGGCACAAGGAACGAACCAATGTTGTTTTACCACTGCCCAATTCACCATTTAGAGCAATAACGAAAGAAGAAGTAATCAATTGCCCAAGGGAAACACCAAATTCTTCAAACTTCTCAAGAGTAGGAAGAACAAAAGTGCACGAATAGTTAGATCGAAGGTTCATAAATATTATTCGGACTAATTAATCATCATTTTCTTCAGGTCGATCAACACTCGGGTCGCCGTTCTGAATGCGCTTTAATTGTTTTTTGTAATAGATCTTGGTAGGCTCGAGAGCGACAGCCTTAGTTTGAGCCTCAACAGCCTCTTTTTGGCGCTTTAACTGAAATAATACTTCAGCAAGAGTATCTAGATGGGCAGCACTTTTGCCATCAAGTTTAACAGCCATCTCGGCTTGGTTAAGCCCCCATATCAAATCAGATTTACAACATGCAGAAAGCCAAGCTGCAGAGTTATGTGCCCAAGCACAATTAGGATAATCATCTCCAACCTTTTGAATCGTTTTTTTTGCAGATGCAAATATCTTGTCCGCAAGTTCCTTCTTACCTTTAGCAATCAAAGGTTGGTAAACAAGAATAGGCAACTCAACTTCACCGGGTTGCAAATCAAAAGCTTTGGCAGCAAAAGAATCCACTTTATCAAAGTCGTTATTCTCAATTGCAGATCGGCATCGCAATCTTGCAATAAGAGAGGGAACATTAACATAGGCCTGGCTTTGAGTGAAAGAAACAAAGGGGGTCATGCATCGAAGCATAGCAAGTTCATATCCATCAGCAGCTTTTTCAAAGCTCTTTTTTTCAATTAGCCTGCTGGCAAGTGCCCTAGAAGATGCACCCACACTGTAAGAACCTGGCTCACCCGTTTTAGATACCAAATCAAATTGAATAAGGGCATCGTCCATATAGTTTCTTTTGCCTAAGGCGTAAGCAAAATCAAGCCTTACCTGCTCATTCCCAAGAGGAGCCCAAGTGGCCAAATCATTCCATTTTGAAGCTTGCGTTTTATCACCGATGTTTTCTTCCATTTTTGCAATCATAAAGGCGATAATCGATTTGGATTTATCTTTGTCCCATGCAACCTTGAAGGAATCTCGAGCTTTGACCCATTCCTTTTTTTCTGCATATAAATCCGCAAGGGAAAGTTGGATTGTTTCACTGCCAAACTTATCTGCCAACTCTTTAAGTTTCTCGTCTAAACCATATTTTTTCAGAATTGCACCGGCTGCATTTTTTAAACTAACACTTTCTTCAGCGGTAACCGTTGAAGCATACTCTAGAAGGTCATCAACCAGTTTTACAACAACCTTGGATTCTAGTTTCTTATCGTGCAAATCATTAATCTGCTTGATCACAGCCTGTGCTGTTTCAGTATTTTTCTTCTTAAAAAAGAAACGAAACAAAGGGTCATAAAACTCGGAATCATCACCAAACATTTTATTTAACATTCTGCCAGAAGCTTCACGATGCTCTATTTTTTGCAAATAACTTGCAGCATCATCCACAGCCCGACCTCTTTTCTTGATAAGAATCCAAGCATGAACCAACTTTAAAGGCCAATCTCCTTCAGATTTATCAGCGATTCGACTGCTATATTGATCAAGGATTTTCAAAGCCTGTTCTTTTTCACCAAGCCCGTAAAGAATTTTTGCCCAATGAATTTCAAGAGATGGAACATCCTTCGCATTTTCGGCTTTAGCTTCTTCAATTAGGGATTTGATTTTGTCGAACTCAAAACGGCTGGCATAAATCTCTGCAACCATCATGCGTTTCTTGTTTTTCAATAAGCAATCAATCCCTTCAGGTACGATGTAATTCAACAGGGCGATTTTCGCTGCCTGAAATAATTGCTCCGTAGATTCGACACCATTCTTATCTTTACCCGTTAATTCTTCAGCGATTTCCATAAAAGTTTTTTTTGCTCCATCAAATTCCGTCTTTTCGTTAGTCAAACGATACATCGCAAGTTTGTACCCTAATTTCCCCAAGAGTAAATCATCTGGAAAATGATCCGTATCCAATACAGCTTTCCACTTTGAAGCTTCGAGTGCCAACTGGGTATAGAGTTCCGGGTTTTTAGATTCTTTAGCAAATTTAAGGGCATCATTATGTTCCCCCTTGCTTCGATACAAATAAGCAAGAATCTCTTTATTTATTTCATCACTGATTTTTGGAGGTTTATTTTTAGAAAGCTGATTGATTATTTTATCTGTCGATGCAGAAAGAATAGCGTAAACCGCATAATTCGAGAATACGCCCTCTGCTCTGTTTTCGAGCATCATTTGCAGAATTTGATCTAGGAATTTAAATTCGTTTTTCTCAATCAAATAAGGAATGACTTTGCTTACTGATTTGGATGCATAAGAAAGTACGGAATTCCTAACCTCTTCCTGTTCCTCAGCGTTAATGATTTTAATTACAGATTTGACACCCAGACCGCCCATCTCTATTAATTTGGCAATCGACTTTTCTTTGTCTTGCAACGTTCCAGATTGATAAGCTTGAATCAAATCAATAATTGCAATTGGTGAATCGTGATAAATCCCCCACTTAAATTTTTCCAGTAGTTCCAAAGATCGCTTTCGGATTTCTGCATCATCACCTTTCAAGGCAACTTTTAATTGTTCCTCGGCATCACTACCAGCCTTCCACAAATTTTTATGCGCATTTTCCCGGGTAGTAAAGTCGGCATCACCCAGTTCATCAATCCATTTTTTAACCTGAGCTTGTTTAGAATCTTGGAACCCCTGCACCGACCCCAAAAAGAAGCAAAGAATAAAAACCTGTAAAAGCCTTAATTTGAAAGACATTGGCAATCCTCGCCCAAGCTAAATAAGCAATAATCAAAAACATTCGATACTTAATCCTATTCTTTGTTTGCCCGAACCGACAAGTGTAAACAGGGTAATCCGTTGCAAAATTGTTAAAACTATGAAATAACCTATCTGATGATTAATAGGCATTCAGGCAATATTTAAAGAGAGTCATCCTAAATATGAACAAGCTACAATTACTTTTTTTAGCGACTGGTTTTTCATTTATTTTCATTATTCCTGTAAATTCTCAAACGACCAAGACCCCAGATACAAAATTAGAGGTTGGATTTTCAAAGGGTGACGCCACCCCAAAAATCGGGATTAAACCTGTATATATTGCCGGTTTTGGCCACAATCGAAAAGCAGAGGGCATTAGTGACCCCATATATATTAGGGCCATGGTACTTAAAGCTGAAGGTAAGAAATACGCCTTTGTTAGTGCAGATTTAATTGGTTTATTTAAAGATCAAGTTGATGAAATCCGTAAGGAATTAAAAGATTTTGAAAATGTCATGTTTTCCTGCACCCATTCCCACGAAGGCCCGGATACTTTGGGACTTTGGGGGCAAACTCCTTTTCAATCCGGAACTGACCCAGACTATTTGCTTTCGCTTCAAAAAATAGCGGTAAGCACGATTAGAGATGCCGCTAAAAATCTTACGCCCTGCGACACTGAAATTGCTGCAGTTTCTCTTCCTGAACTTCTACATGATGGAAGGCCACCCATAGTAAAAATGGATGAACTATTAACTTTGAAATTCAACAAGGTAAACACAAAAACAGCATTAGGAATCGTTCTTTTTTGGCATTGCCATCCGGAAACCTTAGGTAGTGGTAATAAAAAACTAAGCTCCGATTTTGTTGGTTACACGGTTAAAGAAATAATGAAACAAACTCAAGCCGAGGCGATTGTATTTACCGGTGCCGTAGGCGGGTTGATGACATCTTTAAAAGTTTCAATTAAAAATGAAAAAGGCGAAAACTTAAATGACGGATCCTATGAAAAAACTGAACGCTATGGGCAATTATTGGCAAATGCCAGTCTCAATTCATTAAAAAAAGCCAAAGGAATTAATCTGACACCTGTAGTTGTACGAAAGAAAGAAGTTCTGCTCCCGGTAGATAATCCGATATACCGATTGGCAAAACAATTAGGTGTTTTTAAACGAGAAATATTTGATTGGGATTTAGAACTTAATAAATCTGCGGGCCTCAATCAAAGAGAAGAAAAACACCCTGCTGCAAAAACAGAAGTAAGTATCGTAACTTTAGGCGAACTTGGAATCGGGTGTATTCCTGGTGAAATATACCCAGAACTTCTTCTGGGGAAAGTCGCAAAAACACCAGAAAAAGAAGCTGATTACCAAGATGCTGCTACTGAAATCGATTGGTTTCAAAAATGGAAG
The DNA here is from genome assembly GCA_002303765.1 of Planctomycetaceae bacterium UBA969. Classification (GTDB taxonomy): domain Bacteria; phylum Planctomycetota; class Planctomycetia; order Gemmatales; family Gemmataceae; genus UBA969. The sequence continues at coordinate 10,392 of DBCB01000268.1, read as the reverse complement.
ATGCCTTACAAAACTGTAATTGGACTGGCAAACGACGAGATTGGCTACATTCTTCCAAAAAAACAATGGGATGAAAAACCGCCGTTTGCTTATGGAAGTAAAACTGCACCTTACGGCGAAATAAATAGCCTAGGGCCAGATACGGCCTTTTTTATAGCTAATGCCTTCAACGAATTACTATCCAAATAACCAAACTCTGCATAATTAAATTTTAATCAAAAAACCCAAACTAAGGTGTTTGGGTTTTACTTTGATCATCAATTTTTAATCGCCACAACTTCAAGCATCTCAAGAAAAAATCATTAATTAATTATTCTGGATGTTGGATTTGCTGGAGTTGGTTGAGCTTGTGGCACCAATTTTGGAGCAGGATTATTAGGAGTGGGGCTTAAGGGCAAAGTATTTTGTGGGCTTAGTGGAGGGGGTGCAGTTTGCGTTGATACCCCAGGAGATACCGGAATTGAAGGCTGGCCAACTACATATGAGCCACTTTCTTCAATAACAGGAGTTCCTTGCTGAACTATAACTTCGCCATTGTTTAAAGTTTCAGGAAAAGCACTGTCAGCTTTTTTAGCCTGACCGCCTCGTAAAAACCCACCATTGCCATCACCCCAGGTACAACCGCCCAAACCTAGGATAGAAGCAATTAAAATCGATACACCCATAATTTTCGTCTTCATAATTACGCCCCACTTAAAAAAATTGCAAAAAACATTAAAGTTCTTATGAAACCCATTCCCAACAATAGGATCATGCAACAGAAAATGCATGTCGGCAAATCACCGGCACAAATAAAAAGAAAACGCAATAATCCTGCAAAGGATCATCGCGCTTTCTCGTTAAAGACAGATTAAGCGATAAGGTTTACTATTAACTGGCCTTCTTGCTGGAAGGTTCATTACTGACTGTAGAAAGTAAGCCCTTGATATACTTCATGGCCTCGTCAAGTTGACGATCCTTGAAATCCTTGGTAACTGGTTTAGCAACAGGTTTATCTTTTCGTTGGATAACCTCAATATCACGCTGATGATCCATAAGATCGTCGCGTTCTTTGCGCGAAAGTTTAATTTCCAGATCAGGTTTAACACCCCACTCATCTTCATCCTTGCCACCTGTGCTGGATTTATTAAGGTTCTTACCACTTGGGCGCCAGAAGGAAGCAATCGTTAGCTTTAATTCGCCATCGCCAAAGGCTTGGATGTTCTGCACACTGCCTTTACCATAGCTTCTTTCACCGATGATAATCGCACGATGGTGATCCTGAACAGCAGCAGAAACAATTTCGCTACCACTAGCACTTCCACCATTAACAAGGCAAGCCATGGGAAAATCAAGTAAGCTTCCATCAAGAACGCCTGTATGTTTTTGCTCACGCCCCTGTCGAGGCCTGATGCTAACAATAAGGCCATCACCAATGAACAAATCTGAGATATCGACAGCGCTATCAAGTAAGCCACCAGGGTTAAATCTGAGGTCTAAAACAAAGCCTTTAACACCACCGGAAACCAATTCGCGCATAACTTTAAGAAGATCTCGCGCCGTATTTCTTGAGAAACTGGTAACACGCGCGTAACCAATTTTAGAAGTGGGGTCGATCATGAAATCCCAATCGTCGTTATCTTTGCGCTTGAAACCAAGAACAGTTTCAACTTCGACCCTTCCACGACTGATTTCAAACTCGATAGGCTTTTCGACACCTTCACGCTGAACAACAATTTTCACTTTGGTGTTTGGTTTACCCAATATTTTTTTAACCGCATCAGAAAGTTGCATACCCTTGGTAGAAATGACTTCGGGTTTAGGAAGGGCTTTGCCCTCGCTATCAACTTCACGAATCACGGTAGAAATAATATCCCCAGCCATAACCCCGGCCTTGTAAGCTGGGCTATTTTTGATGGGGGTAACAACCAACAACATTTCCGAAACCGCATCTTTGCGTATTTGCACGCCAATACCCGTAAAGTTCCCTTGTACGTCTCTATCAAAGTTGGCTTTCGTTTCGCCATCAATATAAGTGGTGTAGGGATCCAAGTTATTTAGCATGCGTTGCAAAGTGATATCAACATCTTTACCGTTATCAAGGTCTTCTCGTTTACCCAAATAAATACGAGCATCAGAAAGAACTTTAAGAATGTCAGGTTCTCGCAAATCCTTAGGATTCTTTATCTTTGCTTGCAGAGCATCGGGGATTTTCTCTTCAATTCTACGATATAGACCCTTAACTGCCCAAGCTGTCATATCACCGGCATTAACTTCTTTAACATAGCCTTTACGAATAACTTCAATTGCTTGCTGAACTTTTTTGGCAAAAGCATCGGCTTTGTCTTTGCTTAACTTGGTTTGTTCAAGAATTTCAATCCTTTTCTTTTCAAAAACTTCAGGCTCAATCTTACCATCAACCAAAGATTGATATTCCTTACGCAAGCTTCGTTGAGCTTCAAGCCTAGGCATTTTAAGAAGCAACAACTTACCCTCAGAGGAAAGTTCTTCAGGCACTTTTTTCGCAGCAACCAGCTTTTCAAACTTCTCAATTCGGTCATTTGCCTTGGCAAATTCTTTAGGATTGTGAGTCAGAATAAAGTGATTCGTACGACCGCCCAAGACCCAATGGGGCTGGTTTTTTTCTTCTTTGGTCTTACCGTATTGTTTGGTTAAATCGGGCATTTTCTTATCAAGGAATTCGGCCAACTCATCCACAGTGACAACGCCATCTGCTTCGTAGCCTTCTTTGTCTGCTTCGCCTTTCAAACCTTCAATCACAGCCTTGGCAAAAACGCCATTATCCTCAGCTTCAATTGAAGGGTACAAGCCATTGTTAGCAAGAAAAACAACTCTTCCAGGAAGGGGGAGGTGATCTTCGGAAGCATCTTCACCCAAAAACTCTTGGTAAGGGTTAGCGCCTAAGGAAGCCTCCGCAACAGCTTTGCCCTGAGCAGCTTGAAACCCCTTAAAATTAACATCTATGAAGGAACAAAATTTCCCTGATTTCAAGGTTTTAAGAGTATCAGCAAGATCACTGCTTGCGATGGCATTTTTATCGCGACCTAAAAAGGTCGAATCACTTGTAAAATAGCAGCGTCTGTCGCCACTATCACCCATTGGGCCTCCCTGACCAAAAAAACCAAAAATCACCAGATCATCAGGGGTGGCTTTAGAAGCGGCCCATTTCAATGCCTCGAGAACATTTTCGCGGGTTGCTTCTGAAGTAAAATCGGAAAGGTCTTTGGCATTCTTGGGTTCACCTAGCAGCAGTTTCCCATTTTCTTTGGTTAATCCCAAAATGTTTTTATCCGAAAGCAATTTGAAGAGAGCAACAGCATCAGCTTCCGCTTTAGGCTTTTCTTTAATTTGCGCATCTTTGTATTTGCTAACGCCAACGATTACGGTGTAAACATTTTGTTTTCCACCCTCAGCAGAAATAAAGGGAGTTAAAGATATAAAAAATAAAGTTGATAACGCAAGTTTAAACAGCAACCGTGACATAATTCAAATTCCTTTCGAGTTCCATTCAAGTTGTTTCAAAGTTTAGGAATTCACAATACCTTTATACCATTTTGGCGGG
>DBCB01000268.1:6628-6810 GCA_002303765.1 Planctomycetaceae bacterium UBA969 | reverse complement strand
TTGCTAACAATAAGTCAACCCTTCTATTGAAACAATAACAATTTTGTCATCTAAAGGACTTTGCAAGCTTTTGCAAAACTTCGATTCCTCGTTCTAAAGTTTGCTGCTTAGCTGCAAAACTAACTCTAAAATTGGAATCAACAGAACTAAAAGTCTTACCTGGAATTATTAATAAGTCGTTT
>DBCB01000268.1:2765-6540 GCA_002303765.1 Planctomycetaceae bacterium UBA969 | reverse complement strand
GTAAAACGCCCCACCTGCACTGGGGATATCATAATAATCCTTGATTCCATTTAGCAGAAAATCTCGTTTAAGCTTATATTCACGCATAAAACCAGACATATCTTGATTCAGTGCAGTAATTCCCGCGTATTGAACCATGCTTGGTGCACAAACAAAGGTAAATTGTTGCAACTTGATCATCTCTTGAATCAATTTGGCTGGCCCATGCGCATACCCCATTCGCCAGCCCGTCATACCATAGGATTTGCTAAAACCATCTAAGACAAGCACATTATGATTATAATCGGCAGGTGTTTGCAACATCCCATCGTAATGAAAAGCACTATAAATCTCATCAGAGATCAACAAAACGCCATGCTTGCTGGCAAGTTCTGCAAGCGCTTTAACAGTATCACGCGAATAAGTTTTACCCGTTGGATTTGCAGGGTTATTAAACAAGATAACCTTGGTTTTTTTAGTGATAGCTTTCTCGACCTTGGTAATATCAATTTCAAAATCGGGGTAGGTATCAATAAAAACAGATTTCCCACCTGCAAGCGAAACTAGATGTGGGTACATGACAAAGTAGGGATCAAAAATAATCACCTCATCGCCAGGATCAACGACGCAACATAAAGCGAGAACCAAAGCGCCACTAGTACCGCTAGTAACAATTAGATCCCGATTTGATCCGGGAAATTTCGCTTCAATCATTTGCAGTAATTGTTGCCTAAGCTCTGGAATACCCTGGGTAAGGGTATAAGTATTTCTACCTGCATCGATGGCATCTTTGGCTGCCTTTTTAACAGGTTCTGGGACATCGAAATCTGGCTGGCCAATACTTAAATTAATCGGATCTTTGATTGACTTTGCCAGTTCAAAAACTTTTCTGATTCCTGATGATTCGATATGCGACATGCGCTCTGAAATCCAGTGTTCCACCACGGTATCATGATTCGTCATTGCTAAGCCTTTCATAAGCAAAAGTCATTTTGAATATTTAGAAAAAACTTGTTGTTCGGATAACTGGATGGCCCATTTGGCCTGTAATTTTTGCAACGCATCTTCAATCGGAATAGCCTTGAGCATGGTCTCTGATTCTTCAACCAATCCTAGTGATTTAAGTTTTTTAATACCGTCTACAACATCGTAGTCTATTTTTTTAACAAAATGCTGTGTAAAGAAAAGCTCAATAAAATCATCTAATTGATGGCTGGTCCAACCTTTTTCCGGAGCATATTTTAGCAAGCAATAATACCCTAACATTACCTCCCTGCTTTGCTGCTCTTCAGCTTCATCCATCAATCGTGAAATAACCCCTGCATTACTATCAAGCAACTGAAAATAAAGATTTTTAGTCATTCTTAATTCGTAATTCTGCCTTTTAGTCACATAATTGTAGTAACTACGATAGCCATAGCCTCCAAAAGCCAATGCCAAAGGCCAAAGAGTGATACCCACCAATGCAACGATTCCAACTTTCAAAAAACCAACAATAATGTTGTAAATCACTAAACCAAATCCAGTCACAAGAGGGTAACCAATCATGCTTTGATCTAGGCGATTAAGCCTCACCTTAGCGCCAGGGAAAACCATGGGGATTTCGTTTTTAGGAAGGTCTTTGAATAGTTTAAGAAAAACATGATCAGCAACAGTCGAAGAATTATCGTGGTGTTTTTTTTTCATCTTCACGAAAACAGCAAAGCGGGAATAACCAGGTGTTGGAACTTTCTCTTGCTTCCATGGTTTCCACCATTTTGAAGATTTCCTAAGAAGAAAAGTCTCGCCTCGATAGTACATCAAAAGCCTATCAAACTCTTCCTGCCTAATCTGAACATTAAGGCCCCAATAAATTGATGAGTCCTGTTCCCACTTATGCACATTCTCCCAAGTAACCCTTTTAAAATTGGCATGCTCAAGGAGTTTTATGAAGCCTGCTTCTAAAGTATCAAGCGAGGGAAGGGATTCTGGGACCGAAAGCCCCGAAGGGGGTTGCTTTGATATTAAAGGCAAATAATTCGAATCAGGATCAAAAAAATAGTACTCCGACTTAATCTTCTCAAGAGGTTCTGCAAATTCCATGAATAATAAAGAGGATAAAGTTTCAAGCAACAAAACTAGATTTTTTTTCCCAGCACTATCAAAACCACAATCATTAAGGATAAGCTTAAGCAGATCACCTTTCCTGACAAGAATTGAATGTTCAAGATGGCGATGATTTGCCATTAATGAAAACTCCCGCACCACCGCCAGGAATAGCAAAAAGTATTTACCATTCCAAGCCTATAAGCCCATCATTGGGATTTTTAAGATTGTCTTCAACTAATTTATCCAATGCCCCCTGAACCTCACTCATCCTTTCGGGCCTAGCAGTTGCCTGAAAAGAAAGGCATTTATTCACAAGCTCGGCAAGAGTTTTATTAATCGGAGGCATTAGGACTTCAACAGGTTTATACTGCTTTTGCCAAGATTTTAATTCGATGGGTTTGTTTTCTTCATTTAACGATGGAGGGGGCAATTTTCCTGTTATCATTTTGTACATTGCAGCACCCAACGAATAAATATCGGTCCGTTCGTTTACCATTTTGTGTTTAGCTTGTTCGGGTGCCATGTATTCTGGCGTACCTTGAATACGGTCTTTGGGTTCATCGCGGATCCAAGAAAGCCCAAAATCGATAACCTTAACTGTACCATCTTTACCGAGCATGATATTATTGGGTTTAATATCTGCATGAAATACGCCTTTTTTATGCATGTGAACAAGTGCTGAAGCAACCTGCTCAAAAACCTGCATGATGCGTACGGGAGAAAGCCTTGGGGCTTCATCAATGGTTTTTCCATCAACAAATTCAATAAGCATGTGCATTTTTTTAAGCCGAAACATCCAATCTTTTACGGGCTCCAAGGCATGAATTTTAATAAGGTTCGGGTGTTCAAACAATTGTGCAACCCTGAATTCATGATCTGCCTGTTCCTTGAATTTCATATCTTCTGGAGATTCAAGAGGCACTACTTTAAGAGCGAAATTCTCTGCAGTTTTAGTCATGCGAATTTGAAGAATCGCACTCTGAGCACCATTTCCCAATGGTCCAACAATCGAAAACTTTTCTATCTTCATTATTCTTCCCTTTAAAACACAAATTATTTCTTACATATTACTGGCTTTAAGGCTCTACTCAACATCTGAACTTCTTTTTATTGCGAAATACCTGTATCTTTAAATTAGAAACAGATAATGGTCGCTAGGCAACTAATTAACATCGAAAAGCTTGCAATATAGACAAAAGGCGCAGGCAATGAACGCGATTGATGATGAACCTTCCCAAGAAACTATCAACAAAATCGGGAAGGTTATTTTTGATCGAATGCAAAAAAACCAAGCTATTCCCTTCGGAATGGATTGGTTCGAAGATAGATTAATGGAATTCTCGACACACAACGACAATATTAAGATCAATCTGTTCAGATTTATTGATGCTTTTCCATCACTTACCACCGCCAAAGAAATTACTGATCACCTCAAAGCCTACCTTGGTAACCCTGAAACTGGCACACCATGGTGGATAAGCTTTTTAATAAAACTCCTTCCGTCACGAGGAATCGCTGGGGATTTATTGGGATTCATTGCTAAATTCGCTGCGGGAAGAATGGCGAAAAAATTCATCGCTGGCAGCAATTTTGCACAAGTTGAAAAATCTCTAGCACTTCTTCGAAAGTCAGGATTAGGCTACACCGTTGATATTCTTGGGGAAGCTACCATCACTAACGAAGAAGCAAACTTTTCGCTTCAAGAATA
>DBCB01000268.1:0-2627 GCA_002303765.1 Planctomycetaceae bacterium UBA969 | reverse complement strand
CTAGATTCTCAATTAGATGTTATTTCATTGAAAAAAAGCTTCGAAAGGCTAAGACCAAAAATAATTTCAATCCTCAGACTTGCAATAAAAAACAACTTGTTCATCTACTTTGATATGGAACAAACCAGCCTCAAAGAACTTATCCTGCATACTTTTAAATCGATCCTTTCAGAACCTGAATTTAAAACTTGGCCTAATGTTGGAATTGCAATTCAAGCATACCTGAAGCAAAGCCATTCAGACCTGATTGAATTGCGTGAATGGTCTGTTAAAAGGGGAACCCCCGTTTGGATCAGACTGGTCAAAGGTGCTTATTGGGATTTCGAAACAGTTACTGCTAATTTAAACGGATGGGACCAACCCGTCTGGCAAACCAAGGCACAAACCGATTTAAATTATGAATTTTTAACCAGCTTCCTTCTACGCAACAACAAGCATTTACGGCCTGCCTTTGGCTCTCATAATGTGCGAAGCGTTGCCTATGCTATTGCTAAGGCCCAAATCCTAAAAATCCCAGATTCCAACCTTGAATTTCAAGTTCTTTATGGCATGGGAAACACTATTGGCAAATCATTGGCCAAGCTTGGTTATCGGGTAAGAGTTTACACGCCCTTTGGCGAATTAATCCCCGGTATGGCTTATTTTGTCCGCAGACTTCTCGAAAACACCGCCAACGATTCTTTTCTCAAAGCCAGTGTGTTAAATAGCCAGGATGAGGATTTTTTACTTATGAAACCCATTGCAATCCAATCACCCACCAATCAAATCGAAACAACCTCCAAAAATTCAAATCAAACTTTTTACAATGAACCCCTTTCAGATTTCACTATTACCAAGAATCGTTTAGAAATGGCTCAAATAATTAAAACTTTAACCGCTCTGCCAACCAAAACTTATCTTCCAATTATTAATGGAAAAGAAACTAATACCCAAAGTTTTATCGAAAGCATTAATCCATCCCATAAACGCCATATTGTTGGAAAAATCGGGTGCGCATCCTTAGCTGATACAAATCTTGCAATCACTTCTGCATCTAAAGCGTTTGATTCTTGGAAAGAAGAAAAAGCCTCGGTGCGTGCGAATCTATTACGAAAAGTTGCCCAAAAACTAAGAGATAAAAAATTGGAAATGGCGTCTTGGCAAGTAATTGAGTGTGGCAAAGGTTGGCGCGAGGCAGACGCTGATGTCTGCGAGGCAATTGATTTTTGCGAATACTACGCAAGCCTAGCTGAAATAATGGCGATCCCGAAAATCATCCAGCTTGCAGGAGAAACAAACCAAACTTTTTATCAACCCAGAGGCGTTGCTGTGGTGATTTCGCCTTGGAATTTCCCTTTGGCCATTCTTGCAGGCATGTCTGCCGCTGCATTGGCTACAGGAAATACTCTGATCATGAAACCTGCAGAACAATCAAGCGTGGTTGCTTATCATTGGATGAAACTCTTATTGGAATGCGGTTTCCCATATTCAGTTGTCCAGTTCTTACCTGGGATTGGTGAAGATATTGGCCCGCATTTGGTTTCTCATCCCTTAACTGCAATTATTGCATTTACTGGTTCAAGAAAAGTTGGATTAGAAATCAATCAACTGGCATCTAAAACCGAAAGTGGAGTTAAATTTGTCAAAAAGATCATAGCTGAAATGGGAGGAAAAAACTGCATTATCATAGACAAAGATGCAGACATGGACGAAGCCTTAACAGGTGTTGTTAGCAGTGCAATAGATTTTCAGGGGCAAAAATGCTCCGCTTGCAGCAGAGTGCTTATTCCAAGGGAGATGCATGATGCGTTTAGCAAAAGGCTTTCGGAAGCAATCGCATCAAAAACAGTGGGGCCAGCGGAAGACCCTGTAAATCAAATCGGCCCGGTAATTGATGAAGAATCTCGCGCCCGAATTGAAAAAAGAATTGATGAGTCAAAACAATCTGCAAAGTTGATTTATAGGGCGGATGTTAGCAACCTTTTAAATGATGGTTTTTATGTTGGCCCCGCGATTTTCGAAGATGCAGACCCAAAATCTGATTTATGCCAGCAAGAAATTTTTGGCCCTGTCATTGCTCTAATTCCCTACGACACTCTCGAACAAGCTATTGCTATCGCGAACGATTCCCCCTATGCGCTGACCGCAGGTATTTATTCAAGAAATCCTGAATCAATCAAGCTGATTTCGAGATACATTGAAGCTGGAAACCTTTATATTAATAGAAAGATAACCGGTGCAATGGTTCACAGGCAGCCATTTGGTGGTTACAAGTTAAGTGGCGTTGGATCCAAAGCAGGTGGCACCGATTATTTGTTGCAATTTGTCCTTCCAAGGACTATTACAGAGAATACACTCAGGCGAGGTTTTGCTCCCGGAGTGCCCACCCGAGGCTTTGACCTTGATATTTCTTAGACCCCTAGCAATTAGGTAGCACTATGATGATTCGAAATGTTTTTTCTTTATCTTTCCTGCTTTTTATTGGTATCAGTATCGCAACAGCGTACCCACCTGAAGAAGTCAAAGCCCATAATGCCCTGGTTTATTCGGTTGCTTTCAGCCCCGATGGAAAAACTCTTGCAACTGCAGGATTTGATAACAGCGTTAAGCTGTGGGATTATGCAACCGGAAAAGAAATTCGTACTATT
>DBCB01000047.1:3396-5748 GCA_002303765.1 Planctomycetaceae bacterium UBA969 | reverse complement strand
TAAAAGGGTTTGGTTAGGGTTACCTCAAGTCTATCGCTTTGGTCTCCCATCATAAATTTTCCTGGTGGGATTAATACCATCCCTTTTTCTATCCACACTAAGCTGTCTGCAAAATTTATCCGGGGGACATTTCCATTAGATTTTAAAATAGAAATTATTAGCCCTAATACGAAAACTAGAATTATCGCTCCGCCTATTAGAATAGGTACGCTTTTTGGAATACTTTCTTTCATTATTGATGAGACTGCAACCTGCTCATAACCCAGATAATTAGGGAACAATGATTTTACCTGATGAGCTTTGATGGGTTCACCTGCAACCCCTAATCGCAGTAATGTGCTGTGGACTACTAAGCCCTTTTTAACTAATTCCTTTAACCCTGATGTTTTAAATGGGCCGTTCCAAGTCTCATTCTGCATGTAAAACCATTCTTGTGGTTTGGATTCATTGGGCATGTTTTAGGGCTCTTCAGGTTTTGTTTGATTGGTTAGTCTTTTTTACTAATCTGATTAACTATGACTCTCATTGCAACAATGTTAGAATGCATGATGTAATGAAGATTTTTTGAGCCATTGATTGCCATGGTAAACAATTGTGCCATTGCAAAACAGGTGATGGAGGCTATTGCACCAAAGATTATGATGCCAATAACAGAGCCGAATTTTTGTCCGCTTGCATCCTTTCCGCCAGAATCCATACTGCTGACAATAAGCACAGCAAAAAAGCTCCCAATCAATGTTACTACACCCATGGTGTTGTACATTGTCGCTACAGTTTCAACAAAAGCATAATCAGGGGGTGGTGGAAGATCATCATTGCCTGTTAAATTTAATCCGGTTATTGATACAGTTGATTGCCTAGACGGCATGATAAAAGGCGGAGACTCAAGCCTTGGTTCTGGTTCAATCTCAAGTATCTCCTCTATTTCGTCTCCTACCTCCTCCTGAGGTGAACCGAATTCTAGCTCCTTTATACGGCTTGCTAAAACCCATTTATCGGATCCTTCCTGTCGTACCATATCCGAAGGCGAAAGCCTTCCCAATTGCGCAAGTAGCATCAATTCCTTGCTATTCATAGGGCCGCTTACTTTACCTTGGACCTGTATGAAGAAATGTGAAGCCATGACACTCCTGGGCGTTCGCGCTGTTGGTGCAATATAGATGTATTCCCAATACTTATATGTATTGAATAAGCTATAAATTAAGGTCTCAATAAATAAATATCAAGAAGCAAACATATTTTTAGGATCCAAAAACCCTTAGCTACCATTTATTTCCGTCACCACACCAACCCCCCTCTTTACAATCAATCCATGACAATCACCGCCTGCTGTGGGGGCCAGTTTTTCACCACTCATAACATCACAACCACTAATGTGCCTTTGTTTGAGACTTCATCTGGCCTTACTGTTAAGACAAAGCAAATCGGTAAACCAGAGCCAAGGGGAACCCACTATCGTAACCCTAGGATGGATACGCTTATTTTGGTGGAATGGCGTGCGGGTGTTTAATGATATGAGCGCACAGCGGGTTTCACCGCCGCCTACCAACAGTTTGGTATTAACCCCTGGACCTATCTCCGGGATACGCTGACCAAGTTGCCCTTGAATCCTGCACAGCAACTCCACGATATTTTGCCAATCAAGTGATTAAACCTAGTTGATCTAATTCGCTTTTTGGCACCAGTGCTGGCAGAAGGCTCACTAATCAATTGACAAAGCTTTTCAAGTGAGCCATAATACCTCCATATGTTTAAACGTGGAGGTATTAAGTTTTGGCCAGCCGAACAGTTAATCTTTGTGAAGAATTTAAACCTGCGATAACAATTTTTCGCAAGCATGGGGCCATAATGCGCATGTCTGATGCCCTTCGAAAAGGCATATCAAAAAGCACCCTTTACAAAATGGTACAGGAAAAGGTGATTCATTCGGTTGCCCGTGGCCTTTATCAGCTATCGGATTCCGAGCCATTCCAAGTTCCAGATCTAGTTGCCGTGGCCTGCAAGATTCCAAAGGCTGTCCTTTATCTTTTTTCAGCCCTCTCTTTTCACAAAATGACCACGCAGATTCCAAATGAAGTATGGATTGCAATTCCGCGAAATGCAGAACCAACCAGGCTTGAATATCCCCCCATTCATTCCATGCGAGTAGTTCCAGAAGCATACGAAAAGGGCATTGAAATTCATAAGATCGATGGGTTTCCCATAAAGGTTTATAGCAGAGAAAAAACAATTGCTGACTGTTTTAAGCATAGAAACCTAGTAGGTACTGATACCATCATCGAAGCTATTCGAGCCTACAAAAGTCAGGGTGGAGTCCAGACAAATCAGATCATGCAGTTTCTGAAAATATGC
>DBCB01000047.1:704-3391 GCA_002303765.1 Planctomycetaceae bacterium UBA969 | reverse complement strand
CAGGGTTACCCAGGTTGCAAAACCTTATCTAGAGGCACTGCTGTGAAAAAAGATTTAAGTGCTTCGGTGCGACAAAAACTTGCGAATGTTGCAAAAGCCAACGGATTGTTTCTTCAGGAAATTCTGCAAAGGCATTTAAATGGTCAGCCGAAAACGGGTGGAGAAGTTATTAAGCCTCTTTAGCGTATAAAACCGGTTGTAGTTTACCTGATAGCTAAAAAAAAGAGGCACCTTACGATGCCCCTTCGGCTCTAAGTGTTAATCACTTCTCTTTTTGGAGGATTTCCGTTCAAGAGATTTTCGCCTTGTTCTGCCATCAGGCACAGGCAGTCCCCTTGAAGAATACCAATGTTTGATCGCAGCCGTTATGGCGTCTCGGCCACACTTAAGTTGCTTGGCAATCTCTTGTAATAACAAACCTTCATCCATCAGTGCCTTAGCTTGATCCGCAATCTTCATTGCTGCAGTTACTTTTTCCAAGCGCTTCTTTAATTTTCTGCCATCCACATAGGGTATCCCTGATTCTTCAGCATGGGCCTTAAGAGCCAGAGTCACCCAGTTTCTTGGGCAACCCAAAGCCTTTGCAATTTCCTTGTGCTTCATCTTCTTGGCATGAAGTTCTAATATTCGATCTTTAAACGCAAACCATTCAGGGTCATCAATGAAATCTAATAAGACTTCTTCGTCACAGCCATCCGAAAGAACTTCTGATCCATCGGTAACCAAACTAAGAAGTCGAGAAGTCTCCAGTTTGAGAAACCCTGCAAAGTGCTTTCGCTTATGCCCAATAGTGTCTACTTCCATAAGTGCGATGATGCCGAGGATTTTATTCCATGGGATCTTTGAAAGGGTGTCATTCCCAATAGCATTAGCAATAAAATTTAGCTTATCTTGAATAAGAGGTAAAGTGGGCATTGGCGTACTTTGTTTGGAACTGCCAGAAAGCATTGATAATTGCTTTTCATAGTTCCTTTTTTCTTGGGTTCGAGCTTTTATTTTATCTAGAAGGTCTTTTTGCCCTTCAGGGTCTCCCTCTTTTAAGTTTTCAAACAAATCTAATAATCGATTTATCTTTGAAGTTACCTCTTTTAGGTTTTTGGTTAAAGATTCAAGTTCATTAGGTTGATTCGTTTTTCTGGCTTCAATCGATTTCTTCAAGGTTTCAAACAAGCATTCAACCAATGGTTGGTTTTTTTCAAGCAATCGTTGTAGATTCTCAATGATTATTTTCTTTGCAAGTTCCCTTGGAAGACAGGTTTTAACATCACATAAGCCATTAATATTGCCTTTGCATTGCATGTAATGAGCGCCATGTGTAATAAACGGGCTATTGCATTTTGAACAAACAAACAGTCCTTGAAGGTGATGCCTTGGATTTTGAATATCATTGGTAGCTCCCTTAAATCGGCCAGCTTTTCCACGCTTTTTGGCATAGCGTTTACGATTCTCCTCAAGCATTTCTTGAGCTTGATCAAATGTTTCTTGATCAATAATTCTTAGGTCTTCCCGAACTGTTATCCATTTGCTTGCTTCATCAACGGGCCTTAGTTTTTGGCGAACTTTTCCAGTTAGCGGATTACGAACATTCGTTTTTTTACCGTAAGCGCAAATTCCTATGTAATACCCGTTTGATAGCATGTGTGATACTGACTGATGGTTCCAATGACTTACCGTTGAGCGGTGATCTTTAGGAGCTTCCAGTCTAGTAAGCTCCTTTGCTATTTGTTGGATAGGCATCTTGTCTTTGACAAACCAGTCAAAAACTTTCCGAACCCATTGGGTATGGTCTTCATTAGGCATTATTTCTCTTCGAAGTTTCCTTAGGCGGCCAAATTCTGTTCCTGCTAGTTCGACCGTTTTGTAACCAAAAGGGAATGTTCCAGTTGAGTAGCCATTTAAATGGGCGTCAGATTGCCCCCGAATTACATTTAACCGTAGATTTTTAATAAACTCTTCATGACCATAGCCTAATATCATTGATATCACTTCCCAGTTTCCCAGTGCGGAATCAATACCCTCTGTAACGCTAATAAACCGTACACCATGAACAGTAATAATGTTCTTTAGGGTATTCATCGTAAAGCATACTTCTCTCGATAGTCTTGAAAGTGAATCGACGATTATGACATCAATTAGCCCACTTTCGGCTGCATGTATTAAAGCGTTAACCCCTATACGATCATGTTTGGTCCCTGACGAAGCAGCATCAGAGAACTCCAGTTCAGGACAAATCGCCATGCCAAGTTGTGCTGCTTTTCCTCTGCAGCGATTTTGTTGCTGGTCCAGAGAGCGCTCGTCCTGTAAATTGGTGGAATAACGGGAATAAGAAGCAACACGAATCAACGCCTTTGATTGAATAGACATAAGTCCTCCGATGTAGGAATTTTCAGTGGCGTACATGCCACATGATTAAAGTGATTATGGTTTCTTTGAAAGTAGTTGTGACCCGGAGTTGACCCGCAGTTGACCCGGAATTCAAATAACAAAGGGGACTTGCGTTAGTCCCCTTAAATAAAATGTGAAGGTGAGATGGAAGGTTTAGTCGGGGGACACAAGTCCCCAAGAGATCTCGGTCCCCCGGCGTGCCGATGAAAATGTTATCAGAGAAAGCCCTTTTTTTAGATGGCGAATTGAGTCCTCTAGTAATCTTGGATCTTTATCATCAAGAGGATTTGGAATTGTTGATT
>DBCB01000047.1:335-618 GCA_002303765.1 Planctomycetaceae bacterium UBA969 | reverse complement strand
GGACATTTTGTGCGCCGGATTTTCCGAATTAATTCGTCATTGTAGCGTAGTTCACCTGTTTCTTTTTTCCATATAGGTTTCAAGTTCTTTAATGTTTTAACAGCCTTTATGGCCTTGGTTTTGTAATTGATTTCTCTTAGAAACTCGTCTCGGGTCGCTAAATCGATCAAACCTAATTTGTATCCAATCTCTATTAAACAAACAGGCTCAGAAATTTCGTAAAATTTTTGCCACATTTCCCATAGTTTATATGTTTTTATTGCGTTTTGGTAGGAACCGCCAA
>DBCB01000047.1:0-243 GCA_002303765.1 Planctomycetaceae bacterium UBA969 | reverse complement strand
AATTGAAATTAGTTTGAATTAATTTGGGTAATTCGTTGAATTTTTTGATGCTCATATTGGGCATTCCTTTAGTTTTACTTTGCTTCCTTTCTATTTAAATCATCCACACTATGGGGAGATCCGCAAGGCCATTTACAAGTTTTTTTATTTTCTTTTTGTTCGTATTTTTTTTCTTTATCTAATGTCCCGATTGTAATATCCACAGCCAATTAGAAATATCGTTGCGATAACAAATGCTGTCAT
>DBCB01000269.1 GCA_002303765.1 Planctomycetaceae bacterium UBA969 | reverse complement strand
ATGAGGCCGGGTTATGTGTATCGCTTCAAAATGAATCATATTCCGGGAAACCCTGAAGCAGAGCTCTACCCGACTTTAGAAGTAAGAGGTAGCTTACAAATGCCGAAAGTTGCAAATCCTTTAAACTTTCCCGCGCCCATTAAAATTAACAAGCTTGAAATTGAATCTGCGCTCAAGGGTAACTTGATAACAAAAGTTGTCTACCTAGAAGATTCAGAAAAAGCTGAATCAGTAACCACTACAATTGAAAATCCTATTGAATCTTATGTTCCTGCTGATTCGAATCTGGTGCAAGATGCCAGAAATCGAGGGAGGGTAATGGTCATTTTCCGCATGGGTGGAAAAACAATCAGCGAACAGGAATTACAAGCTAATTCAATTCCCGGAACCGTACAACTTGAGGGCGAAAAGTACCTGCCCGCTCCTAAATTTCCACCTATCATACCTTGCGAACCTTTCGCTTTTTTTGACCCCAAGCTTGGGCCACGATTTTCCAAAGCTGAACTGATTTACGATGGTGGCGATCAAATACCCAAGGCTGGCTATGATAATCAAGGAACCCTTCAGGGCGTGAACCCCGAAGATACCATTGCACAATACACCGATACCAGTGGCAAAAAAAGAATTGCACGCTCTAACCGTGTTATCCTTTCCGCACCAAGATTTGCAATCCTTGCACAAGAAACCGTTTGGGCTAATGTGAATACGGTTCAAACTTTCAACGAACAAAAAGCAACCATCACGGATAGCCAGTATCGCACCAACACACCAAGTCTTCAAGCAAGGGCCATGAATCATCTCAACAGCTTCAAGGGCGACCTAAGGCTAAAGGGCACAGAAAACCACATAGGCTTGGGTGAAATCCATCGTCTTGAAATTTTAAGGGCCCAAACTCTCGATCTTATAGTCAGAGAATCCATCAATTCTGAATCTACCATGAGTGCGCGAGACAAACAAAAAATTGCCTTTAAGCGACAAACTGAAAATGTTAAAAAGTTTTCTTCCTCGCTGGGTCTAAGAGAAAATGATGGTATCGAAGGAACTAGCGTGGTGGCACGAATTCAAAATGGCGCTGAAGTGATCAAAGCAAATGTTCAAACACGCGAAATAGTGATCACCGAGGATGAAGCTTGCGAAATAGAAACCGATAAGCCCCTTTCTCTTTTAAAGTTAGCTGACAAACCTACCGCAAAGGTTGGCGAAATTGTCACCTTTACTCTTCGTTACACGAATCTGGGCAGCAAACCAATGTCCGATATCGCAGTCACAGATAGCCTTGCAACCAGGCTAGAATATGTCCCAAGTAGCGCAGTATCTGATCGAGATGCAGTTTTTACCATTCAAAAAAATGAATCTGGCTCACTGGTTTTACACTGGGAGATCACGGGCAAACTAATGCCAAAAGAATATGGCATTATCCGTTTCCAAGCAAGGGTGCGATAAACTTAAACTTCATTGAAACGAGTTTAGTTTTTTACCTTTTTAAGAATCTCTTCCAACTTCGCAGGTAACTTTTCTACCTCAGCTTCATCCTTTGCCTTCAGTGAATATAAAACTTTTCCTGCCTTGAAAACAAATACCTCTGTAACAGAATCCGTAGATAGCCGGTAAGCAGGCGGACCAGGATTGTATTCAAATCTGCCTACGGGTGTGCCCGCCAAATTATGCTCGTTTGCCCATCTCAACAAATTAGCATCCTGCGTACTATCCTCACTTACTAAAGTTACCCAACCTTTAAACTCTGCCCTCGCTTTTGATTGCTTTTCAATTAATACTGCAACCTTAGATAACCCATCCGACATTTTCTTGGTGAAAACTATCACCCCTTCCTTTTCCGATTGTTCACACACATAACAATGCAACTTCCCTCTTTCAGGACCTGAAGCCACCAACATCGTATAAGGGGGTACTTTTTTGTTTAATAAACCAAGATTTTCATTCAGCATTAAACTCGGCAGAATAAGTAAAATAAAAGTTATCACATGTTGCATGGGATTTAGCCCTATTAAGGTAAGTTTGACTCAACGACTTAATTTTACTCTGTTTACCTTACCAAATCAAAGCTGATTGCCTTCAAATCATAAAACCCTCTAAACCTCCCATTCAAACATAGTTAAATTGTTTAAAATAGATCATAGTTCCATGGTCGATCTTGACGAATTACTTAGATAAAGAGATCTTGTAAAACTTGATGCTAATAGTGCATAGGAAGGTACTTAGGCAGAATAGATTTACAAAGTCTTAGACTTAGGCCAAGGAAGGCTCATGACAAAGTCTGGATCAGAAGGAATTGATTTCATTAATTCTCAAGCAATTGATTTTGCTCGGGAAGTGCTGCACGAAGAAGCTGCGGCTTTAAATCTCGTTGCACAAAGACTCGATGAAAATTTCTTGCTCGCACTTCAAGCTATTTGGGAAATGACTACCCAAAAGGTAGGCAGAATTGCAATTACCGGCACAGGCAAAAGCGCTGATGTTGGACTTAAAATGGTTGGCACTCTAAATTCTACTGGAACTCGAAGCTATTTCTTGGATGCAGTAAGGGCAGTACATGGCGATCTTGGAATGCTTCACCCTGAAGATATTGCTCTTGTTCTATCGCACAGCGGAGAAAGCGAAGAAATACTTAGGCTGCTTGGCCCATTGCAAGAACATTGCAAAAAAATAATTGGCCTGACTGGAAACAAATACAGCACACTCGGAAAAAAAGCAGACATCACCATTGCTTATGGCCCGCTAGATGAAGTTTGCCCATTAGGATTGGCTCCCAGTGCAAGTAGCACGTCGATGATTGCCCTAGGTGATGCCATGGCTTTTTGCCTAATCAAAGCGAATCAATTTTGTCAGGAAGACTTTGCAAAGTTTCATCCTGCGGGCAGCCTTGGAAAAAAACTCATGCGGGTTGAAACCGTCATGCGTCATGGGCATGAACTTCGCTTAGCATCTGAGCAAGATACCGTGCGGACCGTATTTTCCAAATCAAGCCAACCCGGCAGAAGAACGGGCGCGGTCATCCTGATCGATTCAAATGAGAAACTCTGCGGTATCTTCACCGATAGTGATCTGGCCCGCTTGATCGAGACCAGAAACGATCATGCATTAGACAAACCTATCTCAGAAGTGATGACTAAAAACCCTAAGACAATACTTTTAGGTTCAAAGGTTGTTGATGCAATTGAACTCATGAAACTAAAAAAACTCAGTGAAATCCCCGTTGTTGATGCAAGTAATATCCCCAGAGGATTGCTCGACATTACCGATCTGATCAGCCTTGCGCCTGCCATGGTTATCCCTTCATCCAAGGTGGCGTAATAAAGAAAATGACTGCAACCAAAACACTTACACTTTCCGAACGATGCAAAGCAATTAAGCTAATTGCAATGGATGTTGATGGCGTGCTAACCCAGGGCGGGATCATCCACGACGGCACGGGCAAGGAATGGAAAGTTTTCCATGTACGAGATGGCTCGGTGCTTAAAAAGCTTAACAAGTTTGGTATCGCCACAGCTATCATCACGGGGCGCAGTTCTGTTGTTGTCGAATACAGGGCAAAAGAACTTGAAATTGACATGGTTTTTCAAGGAGTGAGTAATAAAGCGAAAGCCCTCGAGGATATTATTTTATCAACTGGCATCACCGCCCAAGAAATCGCATACATCGGCGACGACCTTGCTGATATTTCGATTATGAAGTCTTGCGGTTTGGCTGCTTCGCCTAACGATGCTTGTTTTGAAGTCCGAAATTGTGCGAACTTTGTGAGCAAAAATCCCGGTGGTAAATCTGCGCTACGCGATCTCGTAGAAATCATTCTGAAAGTTCAGGGTAAGTGGAATCACCTATGTGCATCCCACTTAAATTAATTTATCGAGGCGCAGTATGACGAAGGAGTGGTTCTAACGTGTGGACTCCGAAGCGAATCTTAATCCTTGGATTCGGGTTCTCCCTATTTATGGCGTTGTACTTTGTTTACGCCTATTTTTTGGGAGCAATCGATGGTATTCCCCCGTTGCCTCTTGCTTTTAGTGCTCGGGCCAAGGAAGATCTTCCTCCACTTCCAGTAAGACCAACCAGCAGAGTTGTTACAAAATTACAACAAGCGTTCGGGCTCGATTGCCCTGAAGTTCAACGAAAAATCAAAATCGAACTTAACTCCCGCAGCATGCTTTTTGCAGCAGATAGTTTCCAGATCGAACCAGATGGCAGAGTACGTTTACTGCCTTTGAGTGTCGTAGTTTTCAATAAAGACAAGAATGAAAACAAGCCTTTGGAAATCAACACCATCCGAGGCGAGGTTGCCTATCTGAAATTTGACCGACCAATCGTAAACCTGACTGACATCGGAAGCAGGAAAATTATTGGTGGAGAAATATCTGGAAAAATAGAGATAATCAACAACCGTAAAACTCCATCCCGGGATGATGACCTTTTCATTTTCATTCCTAAGGGACCATTGTTTTATCAGGAAAACAAACAGCTCATTTGGACGGCCGATTCAATACATCTTACAGACAACCACAGCAAACCTAGGCCAACCGAAATTCATGGCCAAGGTATGGAAATGGAACTTTTAACAGAAGCATCCCTACCCGCTCCACCTCAAGCTAAGAAAACAAAAAGCGACAATATTCTTGGGGTAAAAAGAATTAAGCTACTTGCTCAGGTTGATATGCACCTTTATGTAGACAATGATTCGAGCTTTTTAGGGGCAACACCTGAAAAAGAAAAAAAAGATGCAGCTAAAGGACTTCCAAAAGAGAAAGCACATATTGGTATCAAAACCTTGGGAACTTTTGACTATCTTATTCAAAAAGGTCGAGATATTGCTACTTTTGATGCCTGCATTTCTCCTGGAACTCCAAAACGCGATGTCATTATTACCAGACATCATGAAGGAAAAGGACAAATCGACCAGCTAGTTTGTGAAAAGCTCGAAATCAATTTAAAGCGAAAAGACAATGTGGGGCCTGCTTCAGGCGTTCAAAACGAAGAAAAAAGCCTTAGCTCTGGCATTGATATTGAAAACGCCCTCGCTACTGGAAAAGAAGTTGTTTTAATTTCTGAAGAAGAAAAACTTGAAGCACATGGCAACAGTTTCTTTTATGATGCAAAAACATCGACGGCAACCTTAAAAGGTTCACCTGAGATGTGGGCAATCAAAGAAGGGAATGTTCTTCATGCGGTTGATATGACAATCCAAAACGAGAAAGCTGACCCGAAAAACCCTGCTGCAAAATCATTCCAAAAAGCTACCGCCAAAGGGCCGGGCTGGATCGATATCACAGAAAAAGATAAAGACAAAAAAGGCAAACCTGTTCGCGCCACCTGGAAAGATCAACTCGTTTCTACCAGGGAAGGACTTTTTGATTTGCTTATCCTCACTGGAGATGCCAGATTTGATGATCCATTGCATGACCAAAATTTACACGCAGACACTTTAAAAGTTTGGCTTAAAACTGCAGGCCCAAACAAACCAGCCACCAGTGATCCTCCAAAAAACAAGGAACAACCTCTTCAAGCAGCGGTAATACCTTCCGGATCAGGAAAAAAACTCCACCGGGTTGAAGCAATTGGTAATGTATCCGCAGATTCCAAAGACCTGATCATTCGAGATAGTGGTCGGCTTTCAGCTTGGTTCAAGGAAGTATCCATAAAGAATGCATTAACCGTCAGCAATACCCCTGCGCCCAATCAACCAAAACCTACTGTTGCTTCACAAAATAATACGGCTCAACCTGCCCCACCAATTTCTGTCATTCCAAATATGGAAGTGAAAATTGATGGCATAAACAATAACAACAAAAAACCTTCCTCTGCTCCAAGGCCAATTCATTTATCCGCAAGATCAATTGAGGCTTGGATCGACCAAGTTGAAAACAAAAACAAACTCGAAAGGTTTTGGACCGAGGGATCGGTCACGGTTAGGCAGGATTCTGAAAAACCTGGCGAAAAAGGTGTCGATATCAAAGGCGACACTTTGCAAATGACTGCGCATCCTGATGGTAATTTCCTTGTCGTAACTGGAGACTTGGCCCAACTTCGTATGGATCGGATGTTAATCGTTGGCCCTGAAGTTAACATAGATCAAGCCACCAACAAAGCCTGGGTAAATGGGGTTGGTGCAATGCAAATGGAAAGCACAACCAACTTCCAAGGAACCAAACTTAATAAAGCTGTTCCCATGGAAGTGCATTGGAATAAATCGATGTTCTTCAATGGAAAATTTGCTGAGTTTCATGGCGGCATTCAAGCTGAACAAGAAAATTCGCGCTTAGCCTGCCAGTCGCTTCAAGTCTTTTTTGATAGAGCGGTTTCTTTAAAAGGTGGAAATAAATCTGAGCAACCCGCTCGAGTTCAAAATCTGGTATGCGACAGAAGTGTCAGGGTTGAAGAAATCATCCGCGAAGATGACAAAATCATCAAGTACCATCGAATTCAATCAATCACTCTTTCGATGAACAAACTCGACAAGGATGACTTGGATGGAAAAGAAGGCAGCGATGGCAATGAAGTGCGTGCTTCAGGACCTGGAGAAGTTAGAATTATGCAGCGCAGCGGAGGCGACATCTCTTTGACGCCCCTTGGTCAAGAAAAACAAAACCCTGCTGAAATAAAAACCAATACCAAGGCCACCGATGACGAGATGAAACTTACCCAAGTAAGTTTTTTACGAAGCATGTATGGCAATAGCAAAAGAAACACAGCAACATTCCTAGAAAATGTCAGAGTTTTAAATTTCCCCTCTGAAAATCCCAACATTGAAATTGATCTTGAATCCGTCATGGATCATCTTCCCAAAGGAGGAATGTACCTACGTTGCGATAGGTTGGATGTATTAAGCAAACAAGGCAAAAACAAATCCCAGCAGGAAATGATCGCAAAGGGTAGAGTCATTGTGCAAGCGCAAGAGTTCTGGGGCAGAGCAGAACAAGTCTCTTATGAAGAGGCAAAAGAATTGGTTGTTTTTTATGGTGGGGAAACAGGCCTTGCAACTTTGTACAAAAAGACGAGGGTAGGTGTTCCACCTGAAGAAATCAAAGGTAAAAAAATCACCTACAATCGTACTTCGGGCCAATTTAAAATCGATGAGGGTCGCTGGCTGAACAGTGGTTCTAATTAAAAAAATCCCCCGACTGCATAAACAATCGAGGGATCTATCTAAATTTTTTATACGATTCGATTAAGGCAGTTCAATTACTTCAATCTTTTTGATTTTCACGGTCGAACCTGGATCATGCTGCTGAATCGCAAAATGGCCTTCAACCAATTTGAGATTATCCCCAGTCAACTTGGTGTCGACAGTAATTTTACCATTAACCTTGATTACAACATGATCGCCATCCGCCAAGACTTCTTGGGTAAAGAAAGTATCAGGCTTTACAAGTTGCTCATAAATAAGGCAATCTTTAACATTATAAAGGCTACCAGTGCGCACCTTATCGCCACCTGAACTGTTAATTTGTGCTTCCAATCCTTTAGGGAATGCTTTGCCAAATTTGGTTCGAAAATATTGTCCGCTATTACCTTTATCGCTGATGGAAACTTCTAATTTATACTTGAAATTCTTGTAGTCGCCTTTTTCGCTAAAAAGGTGCCCAGCTTTTCCGGTGCCAACGATCATACCGTCAACAACTTCCCATTTGGCTTTATCATCAGGGTGGGTTTTCCAACCGGTTAAATCTTTGCCATTAAAAAGGGAAACCCATTTTTCATCTTTCGCATCAGCAGCTACTAAAGTGCTATGCAAAAGAACGGCAGAAATCAAAGCTGTGAAAAACAAACGGAAAATTGTAAACTGATTCATCAGAAGATCCTCTTAAGAAAAAAAAGCGACTCAAAAATTTATTCTAACTTATCTTGTTACGGTTGAAAAAGAAAAAGACTCAAAGATTCAAAACACATCGGGTTTCTTTTTAAGGGGATAGTATCGCCAAAATAAAGCTGCAAGCAGTAACCCGCCACCCATCCAAGTACTTATTGAAGGTGCATCTTTCTCCGGTGCGATCAAATAAGCCCAAACCGGGCTAAGCACAGGTTCCAATAATGTCAGAATTCCAGCTTCTTGAGGGCTTATGATTTTTAAACTTTTAGCGGTCATCAAATAAGGCAGGCCTAACTGAAAGACACCGAACATAAAAAGTATGAGCAATTGATTCATAGTTGGAAACGGCATCGTCATTACGAATGGCATTAAAACCAAAGCCGCAACAAGGAGATTACAAAAAGTGATCCATGCAGGCGAAACATCATGCAGAGAGCGAATACCAGTTAGAACAAAGGCATAGGTTAAGCCGCTACCAAGTGCGATCAAAATTACCACGCCCTCCCCCGCATGCCAACCACCTATCACAATTATCATGATGCCAACCAAAGCTGGAAATACAGCTTGGATAGCTCTTAGATCAGGCTTTTCTTTCAGCAGGAATATCGAAAAAAGAACACACCAAATAAGCGATGTGTACTGAAGTAAAATGGCATTTGCAGCAGACCCCATGGCAAGAGCGGTTACAAACAAGGCATTCATGATTGCAAATGAAATGGATGTAAATACCATGCCCTTTGCAAATCTAACATCTTTTAAGCGCACAAAAAGGCTGATACCTAGGGATGCAAATAACACGCGAAAGAATGCCATTTGCAAAGGATGAATCTCAGGGCCAGCATCGTTTTCAAAAGTGGTTTGCAACCATCTCGTAAAAAAACCACTAGTGCTCCAAAGAATCGACGCAATGATCAATAAGGCTCTAGCCTTCGACAATCCAGCCGAGGACTCTGATTCTATTTGCTTATTTGTCATGAATTATTTGTTTTCGAATCGGTTTGGGGCCTGCACTTCTTCTGAAAAACCTCATACCCTGCATGGTGCATTCCTACTTTTTGATAAACTTCTTTGGCAATCAAATTATGAATTTCAACATAAAGCCTTATTGCAACAACATCCAATTTAGCCAAAGCTAACATTTCAACATGATTGAATAAAGATTTAAAAACACCCTTTCCCCGAAAACTAGGCTCTACATAAACACTTTGAATCCACCAAATCCAACCATTGCGCCAGTCACTCCACTCAAAAGTAAACATCACCTGTCCGATGATCGAACCTTCATATTCAGCTAGAAAATAAGAACCTTTGGCAGAATCATTGAGGCAATTGGCAACGCCCAAGGAAACAACTTGATCGTCAAGAATCAGTAATTCTGTTTCCAAAGCCAAAGCTTTGTTCATTTTAACAATGGAAACTACATCTTTTTGATTCGCCTTTCGGACATTTATCGACATAATTGCCTTTATGACAAGTAGGACGGGTTTTAATAATCATTCTATAATTTTGGAGCGCCTTTTGATGAAACTTGAATCTTTCATTCGCGATATCCCTGATTTTCCCAAACCGGGAATTATGTTTAAGGATATCACGCCTTTATTAAGCGACCCGAATGCATTTCAATCTTCGATCAACAGCCTTCAGGAATTAGTAAAATCAGTCAAAATTGATGCAATTGCTGCGGCAGAAGCTCGAGGCTTCTTATTCGCTGCACCCTTGGCACTACAATTAAAAAAACCTTTGATTCTTTTACGAAAACCAGGAAAATTACCTTATAAAACCCATTCTTTACGCTACGATCTGGAATATGGCAGTGCGGAATTGCATATGCACACCGATGCGGTTAAACCAGGCGATAATATATTGCTCATTGATGATGTTTTGGCTACTGGCGGGACCATGAAGGCTGCATGCGAATTAGTGAAAAAAGCGGGCGGGAACGTTGCAGCATGCGCCTTTTTAATAGAATTAAGTTTTTTAAAGGGAAAAGATCAGCTCCAAGGATACGAATACTTTAGTCTTGTTACTTACTAATAAATTTTGCTTAGAGAATGAACATGTTAGATTTTTCCAAGACCGGTGGTTTGATTCCTGCGATTGCACAAGATGCCAAAACTGGTGAAGTTTTAATGCTTGCCTACATGAATGAAGAGGCTTTTAATGAAACCCTGAAAACCGGGAAAGCTGTTTATTTCAGTAGAAGCAGAAATAAACTTTGGCGTAAAGGCGAGGAAAGCGGGCATTTCCAGATCGTCAGAGAACTTTTTATCGATTGTGATGCAGATACAGTACTGGTTAAAGTTGAACAAATTGGCGGGGCTGCATGCCATGAAGGGTTTTCTTCCTGCTTTTTTCGTAAATTAAACGATGGTAAGACCGAAGTTATTGGATCCAGAATCTTTGACCCTTCAAAGGTGTATAAGAAATGAGCAACCCTAAGATTTTACGCGTGGGAATTCCTGCTGGTAGTTTGCAGGAAGCCACGGGCGACTTATTCCGTAAAGCTGGATATAAACTAACTTTTCAGTCCAGAAGTTATTACCCCTCGATTGATGACCCTGAAATTCATTGCACCTTGATCAGGGCACAAGAGATGCCCCGCTATGTCGAAAATGGCTCGCTTGACTGTGGCCTTACCGGTTTTGATTGGGTTCAAGAAAGCCAAGCTGATGTTACAATCATGACGGAACTGGTTTTCAGCAAAGTTAGTAAGAGACCCGTCCGATGGGTTTTAGCTGTGCCGGAAAATTCTGAAATCAAAAACATCTCAGACCTTAAAGGCAAACGCATTGCAACCGAGGTGGTCAATATCACCAACCGTTGGCTTGCAAGCCACAAGGTCGAAGCTCACGTGGAATTTAGTTGGGGCGCAACGGAAGTCAAACCTCCAAGATTCGCTGATGCAATCGTCGATGTAACTGAAACGGGAAGCTCATTAAGGGCCAACCAGTTACGGATTGTTGCAGAACTTCTCGAAAGTACGACCCGATTCATTGCAAATAAAGCTGCTCACGAGGATTCTTGGAAACGCAAGAAAATGGACGACATGGTGCTAATGCTGAAGGGCGCTTTGGCAGCAGAGGGCAAAGTCGGATTGATGATGAATGTGCCTCAGAGTTCCCTAGAAGAGGTATTAAAAATATTGCCAGCTCTGCAAAAACCCACTATTTCTTCTCTCTCAGATCCTTCTTGGGTCGCATTAAACACCATCCTAGATGAAAGCGTTGTTAGACATATAATTCCAAAATTAAGCTTGGCAGGGGCCAAAGGAATTGTGGAATACCCACTTAACAAAATCATCGAATAAAACATGAAAATTGCATTCACCGCAGACTTACATCAGCCAATCACACCCTTATGGCAGATTGAACACCTAGTAAAAGAGATTTCAGAATTTGGCCCAGATGTTCTTATTCTGGGTGGCGATTTAGGAGAATCAGTTCAGGATTTCGAAAAATGTTTGCGTCTTTTTCGAAAATCTTTCACCTGCCCTTTGCTTGTTTACCCTGGAAATCACGACTTATGGGTACGAAGATTCAGCGACAGTAAAAAATTATGGTTCGAAGAATTACCTAATATCACCAAGGATTCAGGATGCACTTGGCTTGAGGGAAGTTCTTATGTGCAAAATGGCATTGGGATCGCGGGTACCATTGGCTGGTACGATTATTCTGCGGTAGATTCTGGGATTACTCACTCTGAGTTGCACTTTGCCCAGGAAAAATTCAATTTTAATAGTGACGCATTATTAGTTGATTGGGAATGGTCGGATCCTGAATTTGCGCTACGGGTTTCGGGCCCGTTCTTGGATCAATTAAACGCTTTGGATAATAATCCTGCGGTTCATACTATCATTGCTGCAACCCATTTTCCGATATTAGAAGAACAAATACACCGGGACATTCATAAATCAGGCTGGGCGTTTTCCAATGCCTATGCTGGGAACCTCACATTGGGTAAGCAAGTTCTTAAAATAAAGAAGTTAAGCCAAGTATTGAGCGGACATACCCATATTGGGAAAAGGGGCTCAATAGCACGAAATGGTCTAAACCCCGTATCCTTTCAAGTCTTAGAGGCGGATTATCAAAAACCAGCCATGATAGGTCTTGCAATTTAAAGTACAAATCGGCCATGAAGGAAGAGTGAAAAATTAGAGTTCAAAATAGGTTCGCTTTACCCAGCTAGCCTATCTCGCAATTATCGTAAAAACTTTGCTTTTCACTTAAGCGTGGCAAATTAACACGCCGATATAAAACTGTGGTGGTGTAAAAGGATTTACACCCGAAGAAACTTTGCTCTGGCAATGGAGTTGCAAGGGAATGTACCGCTGGTTAGGCCAATTGGCCGCCAACCACCCTTGGAAGATTTGTTTTGCGTGGATTCTCTTTGGAGTTACCGCAGCATTTCTAGCACCCTCTTGGGAAAAAAACTCCCAAGATGATGATATTCGCTTCCTGCCTGCCCGTTGCGACAGCGTCCGCGGGTACAAACTCTTAGAAGAAGCCTTCCCGAACGACATTTTTGCAAGCAAAGTCATATTCCTTGTTGAAAGAAAACAAGGCCCTTTCACCCCTGAAGATTACGGTTATCTCGATCAAGCCGTTACCTCAATCAAACAATTAGCCAAGGATGAACCCGAACTGCAAATCGGAAAAGTCCTTTACGAAAAAGAACCTGTAATTGGAAAAAAACTTAAAAGCAACGATGAAACCTGTACCTTGGTGCAAGTTTTTCTGGCTACGCCTTTCATGGCTAACCAAACTCGTTTAACCGTCGATAAGGCTGAGAAAGTATTTAGAGAACACTTTCCCACCAAAGAAGGTGGGGCGGTTCAAATTAAAGTAACCGGTATCGCTGCAGTGGGTAGAGATTTGATAAGCGCTGGTGCATCTAGCCTGGATAGTACAACTCTGGCCACGATTCTTTTAGTGATTGTAACCTTGTTATTCGTATACAGGGCCCCTGGGTTGGCAATTATTCCGTTAATCACCATCGTTCTTTCCGTTTGGATTGCACTCAATTTATTAGCGCTCTGCACTTTGATCAAAGGTTTTCACTTGATGAATATCAGCAAGATATTTGCTATCGTGATGCTTTATGGTGCAGGGACTGATTATTGCCTATTTCTCATCAGCCGTTACCGTGAAGAATTATGCAATGGGTTAAACCCCAAGGAAGCAATAGCTGCCGCAGTTGAACATGTGGGGCATGCCATTGTTGCTAGTGCAGGAACGGTAATATGCGGGCTAAGCTTAATGATACTGGCGGAGTTTGCCAAGGTTCGTTGTGGCGGGCCTGCAATCGCATTAGGGTTAACAGTTGCATTATTCGCATCGTTAACACTTGCGCCTGCCTTACTAAGGCTTTGTGGTCAATTGGCATTCTGGCCTGGAAAACTACCTGTTGCAATAGCTCCGGAAAAAGAACACGCTGCTTGGTTCCGCTTTGGGGATATGGTCGTTTCACACCCAATCAGGGCTTTAGCAGTTATCACCGTTGCACTCGTTCCCCTTGCAATCATTGGCCTTCAAGTAACGCCCAATTACAACACCACGGGCGAGCTTTCCAGAAAAAGCCAAAGCGTTCTTGGATTACAAGCAATACAAGAACATTTTACTCCAGGCGAACTTGGGCCTGTAATTGTGCTACTTGAATCTAATAAGCCTTGGGACAACCAAGAAGGCAAAAGACTTTTAAGCCACTTGAGTCAGGGGTTTCTAAAACTTTCAGGCGTTTCGGAAGTCCGAAGTTTAACTCAACCTCTGGGTCTGCCTGTTAAAGAACCTAAGGGCATTAACGAAGATGCACAAGGTATCCTTAAAAAGCTCTGGTCCAATGTGTTGGCCGGGGTTGATGACCAGATCATGAGAGTGGCACGGGAATACTATCTTGCGACTTTGGTGAATCGCGAAAGTCGCGAAAAAAATAAACTTAAATATATCACAAGGCTTGAAGTTGTTCTTAAAACTGATCCCTTCGAACTTGCGAGCCTGCCTACTTTGGATAGCCTTCGTTATTGGGCTAGAGAACAATTGCCTATCGCTGCTGGCAGATCTAGAGTCATTAATGCTGAAATTTATGGACTTACCGTTGCTGCACAGGATATGTCCACCGTTACTGAATCCGACCGATTTAGAATCAACTGGATGGTTCTCGTTGGTATCTTCCTCATATTGCTCTACCTGGTTCGAAGCCCATGGCTTGCAGCCTATCTGCTTGTCACCGTTCTTTTCAGTTACTTTGTCACCCTTGGCGCAACCGCATTGATGGCTCACTGGTACGATGGCAGAGCTATAGGAGAACTTGATTGGCGCGTGCCTTTCTTCTTGTTTATCATCCTTGTGGCTGTTGGGGAAGATTATAACATCTTCCTAATCACCCGAATGATTCAAGAAAAAGAGATTCACGGCGCAGTTGAGGGAACACGAAAGGCCTTGGCGCTTACCGGGGGAACTATTACCTCGTGTGGACTAATCATGGCGGGAACATTTGCAACCCTAATGCTTGCAGGATTAAACACCTTGTTTCAGATAGGATTTGCGCTGGCATTTGGTGTTTTGCTTGACACTTTTATTGTAAGACCAATTTTAGTGCCTGCATTCACTGTGCTTATTTGGAAGAAGCTTGAAGGTGCAGAAACCGCAAAAATCCATCGACTTCGTTATCGCGAAAAATTGCGCAAGGCAATATAAAAAAAGCGCACACCTTTAATTAAAAGTGTGCGCTTCATTTTTTTATTTTAACAAACTACTTTGCAGCAGTCTTTTTGTTCAGAATTTTGCTGAGTTGGGACTTCAATCTTGAAGCCTTATTGGCATGCATGGTTCGCTTTGCTCCAGCTTTATCAATCTTACTTGCTGCAAGATTATATTGCTTGTGCAATTCTTCAGCCGAACCTTCAGTTGCATTCCTTACATTTTTTACAAGCAAGGTAATGTCACGAAGAGCAGCACGGTTAAGTGCACGCCTTTTTTCGGACTTGCGCAAGTTCTTCTTGGCACTGCTCGTGTGAGGCATAGAAACTCCTGTCAATCGATTAGCGGGTCAAAAATATTCGTCAAGTAATTAGTTTAATAGCAACAATAGCAAGCGACAAGGGTCACGTAGGCAATTCTTACCACTCTAGGGAGTGAACTTTTGTCCACGACTTCTTGTTTTCTTCAAGTAGTGGTTCCTTATTGGTTACAAAAACACTCAGTAAATCGTCCTCTGAAACTAACGAATTAAGCCACTTCAATTTGCCCTGTAAGTCTATTGGAAGATTAAACTTAGGGCCTCCACGCTGAGACTCAACCAAAGATTTAATTTTTGATTCTTTTACTTCTAGCAAATGGGATAAATCAATTGAAATCGAAATAAACCCTTTGATTTCTTCGGAGCGTACAGTTTCTTTTAAAACACTTAAAACATTTTTTACGTACAGGGTTACTTCATCGTCGGTAAGTGATTTTCCTGGAAAAATATTCTCGAGAAGGTCGGGTAACCCTTTGGGAACTACGATCAAGCGGGCCTTTTCCAACAAGAAACCCGCACCCAAATTAACTTTCATTTCTTCGTTTTGCCTTCGCTCGATTTCAATTTTCCTTATAAATGCTCGCTTTTGTATCCCCGCACTTATCCCCAAACGAACCAAGCTTGGCAACCTGACACCAAATTTATCTAAAATCCCTTTTCGCATACAGGCCTTAGCAAGCTTATCGAGACGCAACGATATTTTATCCAAGACATTTCGATCCACCTTATTGGCTAAAGAATTACCTTGAGGTTTAGCCTCTTGCGAGAACGCCCAATTGTGGGTGTTTTTAGCTAAATAAACAAAAGTCGACCTAAGAGAAGGATCCACATCGCCCACCTGATGCCAATGCATTTTAAGCCTCTTGGGGCAGGCCTCAATCCAAGCGTCCAGAAAGGCGCGAGTAAGGTTCAATGATTTTTCTTTATTGATTTGTATTTCAGGTCGAAACAAAGGGCTATAATTCAAGCCCCCGAACCAACCCGGGGCACTAGGAAAATTCAAATGCAGGACACCCAAAACCCCAGAACTCTCCAAGCACACATCCATAACACTCAAGGCATTTTTTAAAAGTTTTGTATCGATTCTCGGTTGCTCTAACGCTAAATATTCTGCACCCTCAAAATGAATCTGTTTTGCTGCGAGATTTTTTATGCTTGAAATGAATTCTTTTGGACTCTGCAAAACCATATCGAGCCAATCTTCTTTAACCCATGAGGTTGCCAGAAGGCCATCGGGAAAAGTGATACCCTCCATCTGAATCCAGCCCTCTTGAATTCCCGCTGCGAGGTCGGGAGTTAGAACCGAATTCAGCATTTTATGGCGGTTGAATTCTTGAGGTGTTTTAACATTTTTACCAGGAAACAATTCCGTCCCTAATTCTAAAGCACTAGGGTCAAATTCAGCTTTATAGGCAAATTCAGGGTATTTCAGAGCAATATCGGGGTGCCCAAACTCTCGGACCGTTCTAGTCACCGCAAATATTATATCTTCTTGCTTTAATGTTGCACCGGGGTTTTCTGATGCGAGGAAATACGAAGTTGCATCTGCCAATTCTCTTGCAAGAAAGGGATCAGGCTTACCCAACATTACTCCCGTTTCATATAAGTCTTTGCAGATATGATCTTCTTGGAATGGCACTAATCTGCCATCCTTCTTCATAATCCAAGCGGGCAAAGGTGGGGCATCCGGGTGCTTCATTTAGACTATAATAGGATTCTATCGATCAAGTGGTAAGGAAAGAAATCCTTCGACCAGACACCTTGACAGCTAAACACTAGTTGTGCCAATCTTTATGATTGCGAATCGTTTAGTTTTTTATGCAGGCACAAGGAAGTGCAAATGGCATCAGCTTCATATGGATCTTTATCATTGGTAATCCCTGCCTACCGGGAAGAAAAAGGTATTGGCCAGGCAATTATTGAAGCAGAAGAAGCTTTATCTTTGTTAAATCTGAGCGACTATGAAATTCTAATAATTGATGATGGCAGTTCGGACGCAACTTTTGAAGCAGCCTCGGAAATAGCTAGCCTTTATTCGCACACTAAAATCATTAGACATGAAAACAATCAAGGATACGGTGCAGCTCTTCGCACGGGGTTCGAGGCGGCTCGTTTTGAATTCGTGGCATTTACTGATGCTGACTGCCAATTTTATCTTGAAGATCTCTCTAATTTGCTTGAAGCAATCAAAAGTTCGGACATCGCTGCAGGATATCGCTTTGACAGACAAGACCCGAAGTTGCGTATCTTTTTATCCAAAGGCTACAACTTTTTAGTGCATTCGCTTTTAGGGACAGGCGTTAGAGATTGTGATTGCGCATTAAAGATATTCCGAAAATCTGCGCTTAATAAAATCCTTCCCGATGCTAAAAACTTTTTCGTCAACACCGAGATGTTTCACAAGGCTGCTTGCAATAATCTTGTCATCAAGGAAGTCCCTGTAAGACACAGATTGCGTTATGCAGGAAGCAGCAAAGTGGGTTGGATGGAAGTGCCCAAAACATTAAAAACGCTTATTCCCTACTGTTTCAGCAATCATTTTTTCAACAGCCCGGAACAAACACATGCTTTTAAAGCATGGAAGAAAAGCGAGAAACTGTCATATTTTTTAGGTGCAATGATATTGCTCATTTTTTCCGCACTATTATTTGCATCGAGTCTGCGGGCGCCTCTGCTAGAACCTCAAGAAGCCAGGTATGCCGAAGTTCCCAGAGAAATGCTCCTTCAGAACGAATGGGTTGTGCCTTTGCTTCATGGCAAACCCTACTTGGATAAGCCTCCCCTTACCTATTGGGCCGTGATGGGCCTTTACCAAATCTTTGGTATTCACGATTGGGCGGCAAGATTACTTCCATGCTTTGCAGGTATTGCTTCGATTTTCGTTTTGGTTTTTTGGGGAATTAACGCAAAGGCTCATTGGGAAGGACTGATCGCAGGATTTATTTTATGCCTTACTAACAGATTTATTTATTTAGAACGAATGCTGGCCCCAGACACATTACTCTGCCTGTGGGTCACTCTAGGATTATGCCTCGGATTTCTAGCTTGCAATCAAAAGAAAATAAATCTTTTCTGCTGGCTGGGTTTCGGTGTATGCATTGGATTGGGTATTCTTACCAAAGGCCCCGTCGCAATTATTCTTTTGGCTTTGCCCATCGCATTATGGACATTCGTTGACCAACGCGCTTTTAAACCAGGAATAAAATCTTGGTTGCTGCCGATCACCGCTGCGCTTTTGATTTCAATTCCTTGGCAGGTTGCGATTGCGTTAAGAGAACCAGATTTCTTTCAACATTTTTACATCGGTCAGAATTTTTTAAGATATGTTGCGCCATATGATCACGAAGAGCCCTTCTGGTTTTTCCTGCCTCAATTGCTATTCGGCATGATGCCATGGATTTTTATTCTGCCCGGACTGGTAATTTCGTTGTTTCAACCAAAAACAAGTAAGCAGCAATTAGGATCGTTTGCGGGATTTGGATTGTTAACGGGATTGATCATATTATTCTTTTTTTCGATGGGATTAAGCAAAAGGCCGATATATCTTTTGCCTGTATTGCCCCCGCTTGCAATCGCCCTTGGTTGTCAAGTCCGAGCGATTATTTGCTCCAAAAACGAAGGGCTTATTTGGAAAACATTGTTAACCCCTGTTTCAAATGGTGCATTTAACTTCTTGGGTGTCCTTCTTTTGGCAGGATTTGGCGTTTCTTTTGCAGGGATGTTTCGGGGTATTTTTAAGCCAAGTACCGGATTTATTCTGGGGTTTATTTTTCTGACGGGCTTATGCATCTGGATTATTCTTAAAGCTGGAAAACCAGAAAGAAAACTTTCCTTCGCAATCACTGCTGGAGCTCTTTTCTTAACAATGTATGCTGGAATCCGAGAAATTCTCCCAGCTTACAACCATTTATTTTCATTGCGAGGGCATCTAAGAGCGCACCTTAAAGCCGAAAAACAATTGCCCTCACTCGTTGTTTGTTACCCGCATTTATGGGATTCTGCTCCGTTTTACCTCCCCGATGCTGAAATCGTTTCTTTCTCTAGGAATGAAAAATCCTTGTTGCTCAAGTTTCTTAATGAAAGGCCAAACACCCTGCTTCTTATAAAATCAGGGAAGGACCGAAAAGAACTGGTGCAAGAGTTACCCGAACACTTGGAATTTTATGCGGGTGTTCAACCAGGGACCGTTACGGTAGGATGGGTAAGGAAAAAGTCATCCGATGAGCTGATAGGGAAATTGGTACCTTAATTATTACGGTTCTACATATTGACCGAAACTACCAATCCCTTCTAGACTTGCATAATTGAACAGCGTCCACATTGTTGTATGCTTTCGTTTTTTCTGAGGAGTGGCGCGATGCCCGTGCAGACAAGCTTTCTTGACCGATTAATTGAATTTTTTAGCTCTTTCCCCGAAATGGTTGGCAAATTACTGCTTAGCATATTAGGCGATAGCAACGAACGATATGTCCGATCTCTTGGTTTTGTTCGTTCCAACAAACCCGATAGTGTGCCTAAAATAACCCCCGGCACCCTCCTCGCCAAAATCAACGATATTGAACCCGAAATGCTTGCTCTTAGCGATGATGAGCTAAGGCAAATGACAACAAAACTTCGCGCTAGGCTTGCTCAAGGCGAAACCTTAGATTCGCTTTTACCGGTTGCTTTTGCTGCCTGTAGAGAATCTGCCCGAAGATCTAAGAATATGAGACACTTCGATGTGCAGTTGCTTGGCGGTATTGTCTTGCATCGGGGTAACATCGCGGAAATGGTTACGGGGGAAGGCAAAACTTTGGTTGCAACCTTGCCTGCAGTTTTAAACGCTATTGAAGGCAAAGGTGTTCATGTAATCACCGTTAATGATTACCTCGCTAGGCGCGATTGCGAGTGGATGCTACCCGTCTACCGCGGGGTCGGTTTATCTGCAGGGTTCATTCAAAGCGACATGGATCCAGTTCAAAGGCGCGAAGCTTACGAATGCGACATCACCTACGGTACCAACAGCGAATTTGGTTTTGATTACCTACGCGACAACATGAAACCTGCGCGATGGGGCGATAGTAGTTACGATACCTATGGCCAGCAATGTCAGAAAGGGCTTCATTTTGCAGTTATTGATGAGGTGGACAACATCCTTATTGATGAAGCGCGAACTCCTCTTATTATTTCTGGACAAGCATTCAGTGATCTTCGCAAGTACACCAAAGCAAACGAAGTCGCTGTTCGATTATCCGACCTTCAAAGAAATGCCAATAAAGATTCTCCTGAGGCAGGGTTCTTAAACGGACCGTTTTTCGAAGTGAAAGAAAAAGAACATACTTGTCATCTTACCGATGAAGGTATTCGCAAAGCAGAAGAGCTTGCTGGTGTTGAAAGCTTTTACACTGCAGGAAACATGGAATGGCCTCATCTCATTGATAACTCCCTAAAGGCCCACCATCTTTACAAAAAAGACAAACAATATGCCGTGATGAATCACCCGGAATCGGGAGAGATGAGCATCGTTATAATCGATGAATTCACGGGCCGTCTTATGGTTGGCAGGCAATGGTCCGATGGATTGCATCAAGCTGTCGAGGCCAAGCATTATCGTGAAGGTGTTAAAATCAAGGAAGAAACCCAGACCTTGGCAACCATTACCTTGCAGAACTTCTTCAAGCTTTACAAAAAGGTTTGCGGGATGACAGGCACCGCGATGACCGAAGCGGATGAATTCTGGAAAATCTACAAGCTTGAAGTTATCGCAATCCCTACAAACAGGAATTTAATTCGCATAAATCATGCGGACACCGTGTTCCGTAGCGAAAAAGAAAAATGGAAAGCAGTGGTCGAAGAGGTTGTTGAAGTTCATCAAACCGGTAGGCCAATCCTTATCGGCACCACCGATGTTGATAAATCCATCAAGCTTAGTGAACTCTTGAAACGAAAAGGCATCAAGCACGAACTTCTTAACGCACTTCCTGAACACGCTGCACGCGAATCGGAAATCGTTTCTCAAGCAGGAAGAATTGGCGCACTAACTATTGCGACAAACATGGCTGGCCGCGGTACCGAC
>DBCB01000202.1 GCA_002303765.1 Planctomycetaceae bacterium UBA969 | reverse complement strand
GGGTTTTACCCTGATAGAACTTTTAGTGGTAATCGCAATCATTGCGATTTTAATTGGTTTGCTATTGCCCGCGGTGCAGAAAGTGCGCGAGGCAGCAGCCCGAACGCAATGCGCCAATGGCCTAAAGCAAATAGGCCTTGCAGCACATAACCATCACGATGTTTATAATACCTTGCCTTCAGGCGGAATAGGGTGGACTGACGCTGTTCCAGAATTTACCGCCCCAGGAAGCCCTGTGGGTGGCACAGGCCAAAAAGCTGGAGCACTTTACCAAATCTTGCCTTACATTGAACAAGCTGCGGTTTGGAAAGGCGCAGGCGGCACAACCATTGCTTTGTGTCAAATCAATGTAATCAAGGCGGTCATTAAAATGTACTTTTGCCCTAGCAGACGATCGCCTGCCGCATTACCGCCTAACGCAAGTTGGTACGGGCCTGCAGGAACTTATGAACATGGCCCCACCGATTACGCTTCCTCGAAT
This sequence comes from Planctomycetaceae bacterium UBA969, assembly GCA_002303765.1. Taxonomy (GTDB): domain Bacteria; phylum Planctomycetota; class Planctomycetia; order Gemmatales; family Gemmataceae; genus UBA969. The sequence goes on along the minus strand of DBCB01000202.1, from coordinate 3,414 downwards.
AACAATACCAGTGCAAACGATGGCACCAATGGGGCTATTGTCTATGGTTATGTTGGAATGAAGCTTGCTCATATAAAAGACGGTACCAGTAATACTTTGATGTTTGGCGAAAAAAGAATGGATACCACAAATATGGGAACTTATCAAAGTGATGATAATGAAGGCTATGCTTGTGCTTGGGATCACGATGTTTCGCGAACCACTAATGCCCTACCACAAGCTGATGGTAAGCTTGGAACAGGGGCGGGCGGTAATATCTTTGGTTCTTCCCATTCCGGCGGGGCCAATTATGTGATGGTTGATGGCACCGTTCGCTTTATTAATTACAGTATAACTTTGGCATCTTTTCAAGCGTTAGGAACCGTAGGAAAGGGTGATCTCAATAATGATTACTAGAATTCGAAATGCAGTAATGGGTTCATTAATTTTGGGTTTGGTGGCGGGATGTGGTGGTGAAATAAAACCAAAGACTTTCAAAGTTTCCGGGAAAATCCATTCCGGTGGGAACCCAATTACAGGCCTGCCCCCGGGTGAAAAACCTATGGTGAAGTTTGAGGCCAATGCCAACAAAGAGCAATCTCAAGCAAAGGTTGGTAACGATGGTTCCTTTAGTGCGGAACTTGCCCCAGGTGATTATACGGTTACAGGTAGTGCAGGCTTTATGGCAAATACCGACAAAAAAGGCCCCGGGATAATATCCAAGGGCCTTAAAGTTGAAGCGGATGTTGCTGATCTAGATTTAGATGTGGGCAAGGTTAATAAAAAGTGATCCCTTATACAGGGGCTTTTTCTGCTGCTTGAAATCCACAGCCATTATGCGCACCATCGCAAAATGGCTTATTCTTCGAGGCACCACATCTGCACAATGCAATGGTTTCTTTTCCTGCTGGAATGGGGAAAGGTTTGCCATCATGGTCAACCACTTGAACAGGTGCTTTGATTACGAAGGGCCCATTATCTCTGCAACGAATCACGATTGGTTCTGACATATTGAAAAGCTCCATCTGAAGGTAATTGGTTTAAGAACTAATGTTATCCTATTGAATTAATCTGCGTAGAAGTCATCACGGGTTGGCCTAGCTGCGAATTTCCAGGAGATTCTTTTCCCCACATAATCGAGGAATGACTGCCTGAATTCCATCGGGGATTGATCAGTTGAGGTAACTTGCATTCTGGATTCTTTTGGATACTGGCAGGTGAAATTGCGCGAAGGTTGCGATTCATCTGGGTTTTTAAGATCTAGCAAACTGATGTTGATATCCGCTCTACCACGATAAAGCGTGCCGCCGCTGCCGAGTTCGTAAATACCCAAAGAATTGATTTCAAGGTAAATCACATAGTCTGCTTTAAAGTGCTTACCGATTTCTGCAGGGTCGCGCTCTGCCCAGTCGGAGTGTTTACTTTTATATTCTTCAACTTTGCGATTGGGAATAACCGAAAGTTTGTCGCCATTGGCATTGGCTAATGCCTTGAGGTTTTTTTCGACGGTGTAACCTATTTCGCGATCGGAATTGATCAGTTCAGGTCGGAGATCCAGTTTGCCATAGGTAAGAATGACAACTTTCTTTTCAGCTTTTTTATCTTTCGATGCCAGCGATTGTAGTTCAGCCTCGTGTTTGGGATCATCCATTAAAAGGAAATTGACCATAGCAAAAGGGTTGCAACCTGCAATGCTGAATGCAAGCATCATAAGGGCTAAGCTGCGCCAAAAGGTTTTCAAGATAATCATCGAAGGCTCCTTGCAACCGGCAAAGAGCCGGTCGATTTATTTCCAATATGCGGGGGCGATAATAATCCCCCAGCGCAATAATGCAATACCAACAAACAAAGCAAGAACAACAAGGCCGGTCAATTCGATGGATCGGATAAACAAAGTTTTTCCAAACCATAAACTTGCCAACCCCCATGGCAGAAGAAGCATCAAGAAAAAGGCTAGCGCTGATCCGACAGGATTGGCAGCAAGCGCATTTTCAAGGTCTCCTCTAACCATCAGGGCAAAGCTTGTGGTCATACCACAAGAAGGACAGGGCTTGCCCGTTAGAATCATGAAGTTACAAGGGGGAAACCCAAGCTGTTCGTGCGTTCCCATTTGCAGCGCACTACCATCTGATCCATAAGGATTAAGCCAAGCAGCAATGCCAAAGATCGCAGTGATGCCAAGCACTAATCCAACTAACGCAGTTCGAAGCCAAGCATCTAAAGGCCTACCGGGCAACTGTGTGCTTTTAGAAAGATCAGAATCCCTACCTTGGTTTGTGCTCATAACGATGTGATTGCCAATGTGCAATAGCAGATGGAAAAGGGGTTAAGCAGCTTTATTCATTTTACCTAGAAGGATAGACTCCGCCTCCGCTGTAGCCCGGTCTAGTTCATTTTGAACATGAGTTAAGTGTTTTTCCAGATTATCTTTATCAATGTCTGCAGGAATATAGATTTCCGGGGTGGTCACCAAAACAATCTTGCTGAAGGGGTTGGGGATGGCAAATTTATCCCAGCTTTTAGCCCGCTTAACAGAGCTATAAGCAAACCCCATGGGAATGATCGGAAGGCCTGATTTTGCTGCGAGGTAAATTACCCCTTGCTGGATAACGCCTCTGGGGCCTTTGGGGCCGTCCGGAGTAATAGCTATATGCCCATCTTTACTTAATTTAACCATATTTCTTATGGCTTCTATTCCGCCCCGGGTGCTGGAACCTCGAACTAGGCTGAACCCCAGATGTTTGCAAGCTTGTGCAATCATTTCGCCATCGGAATGGTTGCTAATTAGAACGCTGATATTCGGTTTGCCATACTGGTAAGCGGGCATCAAAAGGTTTTCATGCCAGAAGATGTAAATATAGCGCCCTTGAAAGTTGGGCTGATTGGGGTCGAAGTTTTTACCCAAGGGGTGGTAATGAAAATTGATAGTGCTGATCCATGATCGCACAAAGCAAGCGATGGTGAAGCCAATGGTCTTTAAAAGAAAGGGACTTTTTATTTTCATCCGAAGCCTCGGCACAACAAAGTCTATTAGCAGTCGGGCCATTCACCCTGAAAAACCTCAACTGCTGGCCCAGTCATAAAAACATGATTATCAGTTTTAGACCAGTCCAGTCTGAGGTCTCCGCCCCTTAAATGGGCAATAATAGATCTATCTGTTCTTCCGGTAAGCACGCCCGCTACTGCAACCGCACAAGCCCCAGTGCCACAGGCCAAGGTTTCCCCAGACCCCCTCTCCCAAACCCGCATGGTGATTTCGCCAGGATTATCTACCCGCACAAATTCAACATTCGTCCTTCGAGGAAAGGCGGAATGCTTTTCAACCTTCGGGCCAATCCCTAACACCATTTCATTGGTGATTTCTTTAACAAAGGTGATGCAATGTGGATTACCCATCGAGACACAAGTTACTTTTAATTCCACCCCATCAATAAC
>DBCB01000247.1:26463-30133 GCA_002303765.1 Planctomycetaceae bacterium UBA969 | reverse complement strand
TTTTCTGCAGGCGTCTGGGCACACAAAGGTGCCAAAACAAGAACAGAAAATAATAGGGAAAAGTATTTCATAACAAGATCACTCCTCATTTTTTTAAAGCTAACTATTAATAAATTTAAAACAACTTGCAAAAGTCACATTATCATCAAGGCTATTTGGCTGTTAGAATCTTTTCAACCAATGGTTTTAACTTGTCTGCAAAGAACCCATACCCATCCACCTGCGAAAGATGAATGTTGTCGGCTGTGAACAAACTCTTCTTAAGCGAACCATCAGCTTCAAGCATTTCAGCACTGATATCAAGCACCTGCACCTTCGGATCGCTACCCAGTTTAAGCGTATCTAACGCAGCATTGGTTTTCTTAATGTTCTCGTAGAAGGCATTGCCAGGCGCATGAGCAGGGAATATTTTCACAGCTATCACATCAGCCTTCGGAAATTTCTCACGAACGTTGGCAACACACATCTGAACGCCTTTTGCTGCTGCTTCGACACCTGTTTCACCTACAAAAAACATATTGTTGTTTCCAATAAGAACGATAACAACCTTGGGATCAATCCCTTCAACACCACCGTGATCAAGCCTCCACAGCAAATTCTGCGATTTCTCACCACCTATCCCAAGATTGATCGTTTTATATTTTCCAAACTGTTTCTGCCACGCTGCATTCAAAGGTTTGTTATCAAGAGGCCCGCCCCATTGCTGAGTGATACTATCACCAAGAAGCAAGATATCAACTGGGCCTTTGTTGGCACGCACATGATCAATGAGTTTAGTATGTATATCAATCCAGCTTGTACCACCAAAGTTGCCTGCAGATGGGCAGACAGGCCACATCGCAGGAAGATGTTTCTTAGACTCAGATCCTGGGCGCCTTTCGTGCTCCGGCTTCAAAACGAACTTACGCTCTTCCTCGGTCAGGGGCCAACCGGTCTTTTGAGGCTCCACAGTTTTCCACGGATACTCAAGTGCAAACCCTGCAAGCGGGATCAATAAAAACACAAAAACAATTGGTAACTTCTTCTCCATGATTCACTCTCAGATGAAACTTTAAAAAGGAAGGATCTAGTGCCTCTAAATTCTCATAGCGCTATGGTAACTGCAAATAAGAATCTTTGAGACACGATTTCACTTTGCTTTTTTGCTACCAGCCCGCAGTACCTGGATTTGAGCAATCTTTTCATTCTTGGAGTCGGTTAGCAACATTGCCTTGATTCCATCTGTGGGAATGTTTTGAAAAGCTTCATTACCAAGCCCTTTTTCCAAAGTTGAACCCGAGGTAACTTCACCCGACTTTCGGTCCATCCGCCCTTCCTGCACTCGCAGATTCTTGGCAACGCCAATTGTTTTTGGCTCCAAAGATTTTTTAACAAATGTCACACGATCATTTTCAACCTGAATAATATTTGCCTCAAACTCTTCAGATAAATCCGCGACTTCTGCTGTGGAATCTCTGTTAAGTTCATAAATATGCAAACCAAACTCTAAAGACATTGCAATCGCTTCGAAGATAAGAATAATTACTATTGTCCACTCAAGAATATGACCGCCCCGGTACCAGCGGTAATCTGCAACGCGATCGTTCGCCCCTTCGTACAATTCTTCCAAAGCCTCTAAACGGTCACTATACATTTCGAGCCGATCTTCGATATTACATTCCCGCAATAGCTTTGAAACGATCTGCCTGCTTTTAGGCGAAAGAGTAGGCGAAGGAAATGCAAGCTGCGAACAAAGCCTTGCGTAGATCAATCGATCCCGGGTAAAGCGCTCGATGGTTTCGCCAAAGCGTGACCAATGCTCACGATTACGATGATGAATGCGATGTGCGAACTCGACATCTTTTTCCGCTAAGGGTTCCTGAACCTCTACATCAGATTCCAAGCGATGCAACTCGCCCTCATAAAACCCAAAATCAGCAAGTGCAGTGAGTACATCCAATCGCGACTCCAAAGGGCATAAAACATGCACCTGATTTCGCTGCCAAGATATCGATATATTATCTTGTTTTATTGAAACCGCTGCAGAACTTTCGTACGTCGCTTCGCCGAAAACAACATCAAACCCTGGGTGCGCAGCAGTTTCTGCAGCTTCGATTGCATAGATTTTTCGTGGTTGCGTGTATTCTCGAAGAGGCTTTACGCCAAGGGGGATTTCATTTACAAAGGAAATGCGAACACTATCGATGGACATTTAGACAACCCTTGATCAACTTTTCGAGTGAATGGGATCTGCTGGGATTGCCATTATGGGGATTGGATTCGCCACTGGAACCTGAGGCATCTTGATTTTTTCAATGATACATTCAGCCACAACATCTGCGGAATCGACACACCCATTAATTGTGGAATCAAAAAGATAATCACCCACAACAAACAAGCGGTTATGCTGGGTTGGTTCTGGCAGATGGCGTGAATCGGTCTCGCGAAACGGACGACCACCGGGCAAGCCATTCACCGCACCCGTATAGCGATGTACCTGAGATTCCAACACCAATGATCGACCATGCTGCAGACAGGCAGGCAGATTTTCCAAAACAAGTTCGGCAAGTTGCGAATCATTAAGATTGCTTAGGGTCAACGCTTGCTCGCCAGCAATAAGCCAACCGAGCGAACCATACTCGCCCTCGGTCTCTCGCGATGATTCATCGTAGATACAACATCCGCCAAAAGCATCGATCATAAAGTACGAACCCGAGATCTCGCTGCGCCAAAAAGGTTTCTTGAACAGGATACTTACTCGAAGATAATGGGCGGGGTAATCATAATGGGCATGATGTTTACGCATGGCCTTTTGAAGAAGTTCGCCACCCCACTGAATTCCCATCAACCAATTGTTAGGCAACGCAACCACAACATAATCGTAAACTTCCGTTGCAACTTTACCTTGATGGCGCGAGGTTAGGGAATATGTATTATTTGCAGCGCTCTCTACCTGCAACACCGTGCGATTCAGAAGAACATTCGCATTTAGCTGCTTCGCCAACTCTTGAGGCAAACGTTCGAGTCCCCCATCGATTGTGTATAGCTTCATGTAATCTGATTCGTCCATCAGAAAATTTTGTAAGCCATAACTAGCAGTAGTGTTTTCTGGTTCCGTTGCCAAATCGCTATGCACTGTAACTTCAATTAATCGGCGAGCATGATGGTCTTTCACCTTGTTCAACAAACATCGAAAAGAGTGTTTTGAATAAGGATCAGCATTATCCTGCTTCCAATCAGATTCATAGTATTCCGCAGGGCTGATAGCATCCCTAGCTTTGAGACGAAACCGGCGTAGAGCTTTATTTGTTTCTTTACCAAACGCATACTCAATATCTTTTGAATTATTTAGGATATGGTTATCCATCACCACGGTTCGCCCTTCCATAGGGCTGGTAGTTAATCCTAACTCTGCAATAAGTTCCTTGAGAGGATCAGGGCCTAGTTGCGAATAATCATAAAGCTCAGCTGCGCCAGCTTCATACTTGTTAGGAGCCTGACTGAATTGGCGGGTAAGAATTTTTCCACCTAATCGTCCGCTTGCCTCATAGATGGTGATGTTGCAAACCCCGGGAAGTCGCTTCTGAAGATAATAGGCTGTTACCAATCCGCCAGGGCCACCACCGATTATTGCGATTCGCATAAAACAAAACCCCAGAATGATTCAGGCGCAACTAAAGAACAATTAAAT
>DBCB01000247.1:0-26456 GCA_002303765.1 Planctomycetaceae bacterium UBA969 | reverse complement strand
AAATAACACCTGAAAACAAATAAAGTTCTCGAAATTCATCCTGAATTTATTTCTACAATTACAAAGACTATTGTCAGGCAAACTCACACTTAATGAATTGCTATTTGCGTTGGGAAAAACTAGCAGATTGCATGAAGGACAAGCATTATTATTTTAGAAGTACCAGCTTATTACTTCAATCAAAAAGACTTTATTTTCATCTATTCACAAACCCGAAGTAATCAAAGAAGAACTTGGCAAACATGGGCAATGTGGAGCTATGTGAATATGAAACCATTTTTCTACTACGAATCAGTCATCGAGTTTGATAAATTTGCCATCCACTGTAAATGAAATAGTTATATCTTCCTTATCTCTAGGGCGTTTTCCATCTATGTCATATCTTATGACCTTATCTTGATCATCGCGAATTTCATAAACAGCGGTAATTTTGAAATTAGGAAGCCTTCCCCTAAGAGCGGTCATAACACTTTTGGGAGTATTCTGCGATTTGATTTCTGTTTCTATCTCTTCAATATCGCCATTAAGTTCAACGGTTACACAAATTTTTCGACCCTTAGCATCCATGCCCGAAACTTCGTACCAACTATCTTTTCCATCCGTATCTTTTACAACCTTATTCCACTTGGCATTTGGAATCGCTTTATCAGCTGCATTTCGAATGATCTCCGGAAGGTTGGCTAAGGCAATATCTTCTCCCCTTGCAATGCCATGAGTCATTCCAAATATCACACCCATAAAAAGAACAATATACGCCAACCGCTGCTTTAATATGTGAATCATTCAATGAGTCCTTAAAGTGTTATTTTAATCTTTTTTTGGACAGAATTACTACCAGGCATGGGTTCCATTCCCTTCAGGGTTTGAGCATCGGGTTTATCCTTGCCAACTTTCACAGTGTACTTTCCTTCGGCATAAACCCTTGGAGAGAATTTCCCACCTTGCGTGCGCACCGTGTAAAGAACCTCTCCGGTTTTTTCCTCAACCACCTGAACCACACCATTCACACCCTCTTCAAAAACTATCTCCGAAAGATAGCCCACAACTTTTCTACCATCGTTTGCATCCATTGCAACCTTGATAGGCCAACCTGGAAACTGTGCCTTGTCCCCCATTCTTACATCGCTAAAACGAGGCCAGCATTCAAAAGTGATGGTGCGACTCTTCTTATTAAACCTAGCGATGCCATATCCATCCGAGCGTTTTTTTTCATCTGTGATATCTTCCGGGTTAGCGTAAGCCATCATTGAAATCTTATTACCCAAGCCATCAAGAAAATCCCCCGTCCATGGCAACGGGCTGCCTTTAACAGGGTTGGGGCCTGCTTTCTCATCAAGGGGATGCCACCAACGGCCATAAATCGTATTCACCAAGGCAGGGCCAGTAAAACTATATGGGCCATCTCCAAACTCTTTTATGCCATGCTTGACCGTTACAGCAAGATGCTGGTCACCACACAAATGCACGGCCCATGCCTTGCGAATAAGTTCCAATGCCTTATTGCGTGGTGTTTGGGGCCAACCATTACAATCCAAATCTGCGAGCAACCTACTGTTTCGCCCACCATGCATATGCACTGCGCCACAAAATGCCGTCTGTGAAAGAACGCCCTTCATCTGTGCGCCCGTCCAATCCTGACCCCAGTTTTGCAAAAACTTTTCCTGCCTGACACCCAGCAATTGCAAGTTCGGAAGATCGATCGTTTTGGGATCATATTTAGGATCATTGATATGATCAGGGCGGGGTCCCATCTTGGGAATCTTCCCGTCAGGCCCGGTCTTGAATTTTCGATCCTCAAGAATTGCAAAATCCACTCCACCAACAGTGATGCGTGTGAAATAAACCCCAATGCCTCTGTCAACAGGCGCAGGATCAACCGGATCAGGTAGGTTCCACGATTGCTGCCTTTGTACCTGATTCACATATTCAACAGGGTATCGGTATCCACCATCCGCATCGCCGGGCGTAACTGATTTTTTCCCGTTCTCACCCCACACATTTCCATGACCTACATCATGATCATCGGGTATGCAAACAGTAGGCCTATCTCGGATGATATCCCGAAACTGCAAGCCAAATTCAATCCAACCAGCAGTATGTTCAGTATGGCGATAAGTTTGGTCTCCACCAAAAAAAAGAAGATCAGGGTTCTGCAGCTTCAGGTTCTCGATGATTTCGGGTCTCATGCCAACAGTGCGACTTGAATTACAAGACATATTGGCAACGATGATCTCTTCTTTATCCACAGGGTCTTTGCGGATCAAACCATCGAAGGTTGCTTTTTCACCATGGCACACACGGTAAGGAACATCTTTAGTGTTGTCCCATTTTTCGATGCGAAAATGCGCATCCCAACCGGGATAGAAAACCTCCGTACGAGAAACCTCCACCCATTTGCCCTGTTGCAATAATTCCAATCGGGCGATGCGTTCTTCTTCGGGCATCAGCGGAAATAATTGTGCTGAGACTTTAAGCACACCGTTTTGATGCGTATACAAAGCAAACACTACGACCTTTTCCCGGGCAACATTCATCGAAGGGGCAGGGGTTGGGCCACCGCCTTTGCCTTTACCCTTCGTCTGATTTTTAGGAGCAGCTTCCTGTGCCCACCATTTACCCGTTGTCAGCGATTCCAAATTCGGGAACTCTGTTCCAAATGGCTTGGCAGGCGCCTGCCCTACCGTAGTATTTGGTACCAAAGACAAAGCACCAAGCCCTGCTGCAGTTACTTTAATTACAGCCCTGCGATTTATTTTCTTCATGTTATTTCATCACCTAATTATTCATAAAAAAATCAGCCATGCACTCCATACTGTTTCAACGCATCAGGATTTAATTCTATCCCCAACCCCGATTTATCGGGCAGGGTCAACAAACCATTCGCATCTGGGCGGAAAGGCGTTTTGATCAAGTTGTCTACATAAGGCGAAGGAGTTAGAAATTCCACATACTTGGCAACAGGCATGGCGCAAGCAAGATGTATATCTGCTGCCAACCCGATTGCAGTATTCCAACCATGAGGCACCCAAAGTACATTATGATCGTACGCCATCCATGCAATGCGCCAAGCTTCCGTCAGCCCGCCACACTTGGTGCAATCAGGTTGAACAACATCCACAGCTTGCATTTCAAAAAGGGGTTTGAAGCTTTGCCTGCGGGTAAGCACCTCACCAGTTGCAATAGGCACGGGAGAATGTTTTCGTAATTCGCTAAACCCTGCGAAGTCATCCGGAGGCAGTGCTTCTTCAAACCAAACCACATTATAATTAGCAAGCATCTGAGCAGTGCGCAGGGCCCACTTATAACCATGTGGCCAGAAAGCCTCGCTACCACCCGCATCGATCATGAGTTCAACATCGGGCCCAATGGTTTCTCTAGCAGTGCGAACCAACTGTTCATCAGTCTGAAAATCTCTGCGACCAAATGGCTTCCACCCAAGCTTGATCGCTTTGAACCCATTCTTCATTGCAGCTTTAAGCTTTTCCTTCAGCGGCTCTACCTCATCGAAGAGAAGCGATCCATAGGGTTTAATCTGCGTGCGATAGTTGCCTCCCAAAAGCCTTGAAACAGGCTGATTGGTGATTTTTCCAAACAAATCCCAGAGGGCGATATCAATACCGCTGATGGCATGCTCTATGCTACCTCCTCTGCCTTGCCAAAACATATTCTGGCGAAGTTTTTCGCTGATGCGTGCAGGCTCATCGGTTCGCTCCCCTATCAAAAAAGGCTTAAGCAACTTGGCAGCAGCCCGCACTAATTCACTATTGGTAAAGGTGCTCCCTATGCCAACCAAACCACCATCTGTAAGCACTTCAACAATGGTGTGAACATTATCCTCGGGGGTTAGCTCCTTGGCCCAACCACCTTCGACGGTGCCACCCGCTAGCCCCGTGATCCGCAAGTCAACAATCTTCATTCAAAAATCTCCAGGGATGAATTCTTAAAATAGGGTTATAGGATTAGATCGAATGTTGATTCCAAGGCATGGGCATAGTCGGTTTTTTACGATGAAAATCCTGCCTGACATCCTTGGGCCGGTCTTTAAACCAAGGCACAAACCGGGCAAGTTGCTTCACAGCTTCCTCGTAAGCCTCACGGCCTTTCTCGGGGGTCGCAAGTTCTGCATCGCCCAGCACGCCAGTATCAGAATAACTGCTGGTCCACGAAACCACGGTCGCAGGCCCTGCAGCAAAAAGATCAACCCAGTTGAACGGGCTCTCTTCATTGTTGAAACTTATGGTACCACTCTTGATTTTATCCTTACGAACATTGTCGCCATCAAGATACATATAAAGGCTGGTTTCAAGTTCGCAGGCATGGGAACAACCACCAGGGAATTTACTCTGCCTCCACCGGGGCATGAACTGCTTATCTACAGTAAGCAGATTCCACCAAGCGATAACACTGCATTCCGCATCTGTCTCGAGGTTCGTCCTGCGTGCCACCAGATCAAGGTTAGGCATGTTCGACCCATGCCCATTCAAGAGGATAATCTTTTTAAAACCGTGATAGGCAAGCGACTTCGTAATATCAAGCACATGGTGCATGAAGTGTTCAAAATCTTGATTGATGGTACCCGGAAAATCCATCACATGGCCCGTGTAACCATAAGCAACAACAGGCAAAACCAGCATCTTATCTGGGATTTCTCGCCCTGTTCCATTCGCTATCCCAACAGGGCAAACCAAATCAACATCAAGTGGAAGATGATGCCCATGCTGCTCCACCGCACCACATGGAATGATACAGACCTTACCCAGATCGACCGCATCGTTAATCTCAGGCCAAGTAAGTTTCTCGTATCGATATTCGCTCTTTACACGGCTCATACTACTATCCTTATGTTAGTTATCTTGATTCCGCTACCAGATACTTCTTTACAAACTTTTCATCGAGAGTTACACCCAAGCCAGGCCTATCCGGAACCTCGATCCAACCATTCACCGATTGCACTTTCTCTAAAGTCAATTCATGCCTTAATGGCGAATCTTCAACGCAATCCTCGAACAAGAATGCATCCTTACAAGTGGAAAGCCAATGAAGGCTGGCAGCAACAGTAAGCGGACTGGTGTAGCAATGATTACAAAGGCGCGCGCCTATTTCTTCAACCCTTGCACGAATATATGCAGCTTCTGTAAAACCACAGCGTGATATATCAACCTGATAAACATCAAGCGCTTTCTGATCAATAAATGGCCTAAACGATTCCCGCCCACACTCCCCTTCACCCGCCGCTATGGGAATAGGTGAACGATCCCTCAGCCATACATATCCCTCGATATCATCCTCGCGTAATGGTTCTTCAAACCATTCGGGCTTAAACTCTGCAAAGGCATTGGCCCTTCTTAATGCAGTGCGTGCATCATAAACACATCCTGCATCAATCAACAAAGTAGCATCGCCCAAACCTTTTCGTGCACCTCGCACCAAATCAATATCCACCGCTTCCGAAGTACCCATCGGTTCCCACCCAAACTTAACAGCACTGTAACCCGCATCCACCCATTTCTTGCCGATGTCTGCTGTTTCGTTCCCATCACGGCCGAAAAGAATCGAGGCATAACCCTTCAGCTTTTTGTGATGCTGCCCGCCCAGCAATCGATGAATCGGCTGGTTGAACGCCTTCCCTTTCAAATCCCAAAGTGCCATATCCACTGCAGCCATAGCTGTAATACCCGCAGCCTTTCGGCCGAAGTACATGGTGCGCCTATACATCTTGTTCCAAATGCTTTCGTTCTCGAGGGCATTTTCACCTATTAAGATCTTGCGTAAGCCACATGCAATATTATGGCTGAAAGGCGCATCAATGATCGCCTTGACAACCTCCGGAGAGGAATCAGCTTCCCCTATGCCTTCAAGCCCGTTATCAGTGCGGATTCGAACCAGTACAGAATCCTGACTGCTTGCAGTTTTCGCCTGCACATTTGGAATGCGAAGAATCTGGCAAATGACTTCAGTTATTTTCATGGAAGTTTCCTCGGGTCTACATCGTGGGCAATCACTGCAACGCAATCACCCTGAGTTACTATGGAAGGGGCACGGGTTGCGATCAGTACGCCATTTGAAGGTGCGATTACTTCGATGGGGTCGCGTTCTGGGCGTTCCAAAAAGTGAATGGCTCCGACCACAGTACCCGCTGTAACATCATGGCCCAAAGGAACAATGTTTTCATACACTCCCGATTCCGGAGCAAATCGATAATCCTGCCAATCAAGGGCCTGCACCCAGCGCGTGGGTTTCTGCCCCAACTCTTTCCGCGATGCGGGTTTGCCTTTAAGAACACCCATGGTGTTTAACACATTGGTAAGACCCGACTGCGTTAGCGAATGCACCGCTGCAGTTACATTTTCACTTCCACCCATCTCGGTGGTGATGACAATTTTTCCTTGGTTCTCTGCTTCAACCGGCAGAAGGCCAGTTCCTGCGATATCAGAATAGAGGAAGCAAAAATCAGTATTGAAAGCCTCGGTACCTTCGAGCATTTTCTTTCTTTGAGGGCCATCGGGTACAAGATGCATGTGTGCGCAGGGATAAAAATCAACACCCCTACCGCCTGTATGAATATCAATCACAATATCAGACATCGGGAAAAGCACAGTAGTAAGATAGTGCGCCAAAGCTTCGCAAGGTGTGCCCTCAGCATTGCCCGGAAAACAGCGATTGAAGTTTTTCCCATCGAGTGGAGAAAGCCTGGTGCTGGCCTTAGCCCCCGGCATGGTTAGCGTAGGGATAAGGATAATCCTTCCCTGCACATGCTCGGGCTGAAGCTTTCGAAGCAGGCGCATCACTGCAACCTGACCGGGATATTCATCACCATGATTTCCTGCAAGTACGAGTGCAGTGGGGCCGGGGCCATTGTTGATCACAGCAATGGGAACCATCAGGTTTGCCCAGCCTGCAAGGTTATAAGAGTAAGGGATGTAAAGGTGGCCAAACTGCCTACCTTGAAGTGAATAATCAACCGTGGCTCGGATCATGATTGTACTCGTATGGTGTGAATCTTTGAACAAGAATTAGTCTAACAGTGGCGGGGCTGATGACAACATTTTTTCAAACTACTATTTAACTAATGCGAAATCGAGCAACTGCTTTTTCATCGAGTTCAACACCTAGGCCGGGGCCGTTTGGAACAATTGCATGTGGCGGCCCGAGATCAAGTGGCTGGGTGATGATTTCACCCTCGTGATAAAAAGGCCCGATGGTATCTGCAGGAAAGGTATCGCAATCAATTTCAGGAAACGCCGCTGCAACATGAAGCATCGCTGCAGTGCCAACCCCCAATTCAAGATTACTGCCAATGGTGCAGCGAATACCTGCAGCCTTGGCGATGGCGACGATTTCAGCAGTGGCAGCTATACCGCCATGCTTCCCAGGATAGACACTGAAAATATCCGCAGCACGATGATAAGAAAGATGCCAGGCATCTTGCAGGGTAAATACGCTTTCATCGGCCATGATGGGCGCAATGGTATCCCTGCGAAGTTCTGCAAGTGCAACGGGGTCGCCTGCTGGAATAGGCTGCTCTGCAAGAAGGAGTTTTACATCTGCAAGTTCGCGCAGGCAATAGCGTGCCTGCTGAATGGTCCAACCACAATTAGCATCGATGGTAACTGGGATATTTGGCCCACATACCTCACGAACCGCCCTAACTCTTGCGATATCGGTTTCAGGATCAAGCCCCACTTTCACTTTAACGCAATCAACACCAAGCTTCAGATGCTGCTGTGCCATGATTCTAGAACCAGCCACATCGCGGGCCCAAACCACCAATTTAATACGAACCTTGTCACGAACTTTTCCACCAAGCAACTGATACACAGGCAGACCCACAGCCTTACCGGATATATCCCAAAGCGCCATCTCTACAGCGGCTTTGGTAAATGGATTAAGCTTAATGATGAAATCCATCGCCCGCCTTGCGAGGGTGATATCGCGCGGATCTTTTCCTACAAGAACCGGGGCGATGTAATCGCGAATTGCAGCGATGGTGCTTCCTTGGGTTTCACCCGACCACAGCCCCGAAATAGTTGCCTCTCCCAATCCCACAATGCCTTGATCCGTATGAACTTTCACAAGCACATAAGGAGAAACCGCATGTTCCCCATGCGCAGTCTTTGCTGTCAACCCCTTCTTAAGAGGCACATTGATTGCAATGGTTTCAATATTATTTATCTTCATCTTAATAATCCTATTTTAAGTCTAAATGAGAAACCTTCGCAACACATTCGAAGTTATCTGCGAAACTTTTTCATCGATGGGTAAAGATGAAACATAGTTAATCGAACCAACGGAAAACACTTTGCCGCCCGATGGAGTGTCAAAGGTGATCATCTGTGCGCCGCCCTCGTTTGCATTGGTACCTTTTGCAAGATGCGTGATGCCTGAAGGGGAACTAGGCGAAACTTTATCCGTCTCATGGCCCGAGGCACCGCCGGGGCAACGCCTATGCAAACTCTTTTCACCAAAGAGATCGCCCGACTTAAGCCCCGTGTTTTCAAACACCCAATGCGAACCATCCTGCACACGATAAGGGGCGCCCGTCATTGCCCCCGCAGGTGTGAACACCACGCCTAAAAGCCCCGCCTCCGATTCATGCCGAATCGCATAACGACTTTCAAACCCGCCCAGTCCTTTGGTATCCAACCCCGTGAGTTTTCCGTTATGGCAAACCATCGTGCCATCCGGATTAATCTCTACCTCGCAATTTAAGCCGTTGCCCCCAAGATAAATAAGCCTGCCTTTCTCCTCGAACACCCATCTTTTAACCTGGGTAAACATCGACTCGGTCCAGTATTCGGGATGCACCGAAGTGATCAGCGCCTTGTATTGCGAAAGATCAAGCGTGCCATTGTGAAGTTGAGTCTCAGCATAGTAATCGTAAGCGAAATTTTCCCGCTCAAGCCAGCCTAGAAGTCGCCATTCCGCTGGCGCAAGATGACACCCCTGCCTGCTTTCAATCGGATCAGTGATTTTTTCATCGAAGTTGATGTGGTTGTAAGGCTCGGGCCGATCAAAAGACAAAGGCGGATAATTATCACTGTTCCAAGTCAAAAACCCATTATCAGAATATCGCTTTAACTCTGCCCTCGAATTAATTGTCGGGGTTCTTGGCAACCCATCTGCATGAATGTAATTGCTTCTTCCCCCAAAACTATTGTAAGCATTCCAAGTTAGATTAGAGGCCAGAACCGCAAGACCTGTGCTGGGTTTCTTAGGCGCCACTACCCAAGGGAAAGAAAACTGCTGGCCCGATGCAGTGGATGCCCTGAAGTAATATAGACCAGATCTTTCGGGCGCTTTGACATGCTGGGAATGAACCGAGTTGGCATAACCGAGTTGATTAAACAAAACCCCAAACTGAGTGTAATCCCCATCGGGAGTAGTCTGCATCACTGCTCTGGGGGCATGTTCATCATGCCAACCTAGTGATGAAACAAACTCAGGGGTCCAACCATAACGCCAAAGCTCAAGCTTATACGCTTCCACCGAATGCACCCTAAACTCCGAAGATTCCCCCGAGCAAACCTGCTTGGGCCAGGCGTAGCCGACTAAAGAATCTGAAAGCATCCGAAAATGATGCTGCGTATTCAAAGGCCAGGAAAGATGCGAGATTTTCGCCCCATAGCCCTGCTTTTGAAGCACCACACGATAGTTACCCTTGGGCAATTCCAAATGCACCGCACCTGATGCACGCGACCTGCATTCCCATGATTGACCCACATCATTGCTAAATTCAAGCAACACATCAGGCAACGCAGAATACTTCTCATCACTTACATAACCAATTAGCATGGCAACCTCCAGGATGGAACCATCCCCTATTTTTTACCAGACCACCACGCCCAATGCGACAAGATTCAACTTTAAGCTAATGACATTCAATTCAATTGCTGCTAAATTTGATCCAACACCAAAGGAAAGGCCCACCATGGCCCACGCTGATGATCCCATACCCAACATCAATACCACCGCGCCCACCAAGGCTAGGTTCATTCTAGTACTTTGGCTATGTGGTTTATCTTCTATTTTATACCTTGATCGAATCTGCATGTCGCAAGCAGTTGTGCCCATCCAAAAAGAATTGAACCTCACCAACACCGAGATCAGCTATGTAATGATGGCTTTTTCGCTAGCCTATGGATTGTTCGAAGTTCCCACAGGCAGGCTTGGCGATAGGCTTGGCTCGCGACTCGTTCTTACCCGCATCGTCATCTGGTGGTCTGCATTCACTGCATTCACAGGCGCTTGCACAGGCTTTTGGTCGCTACTTTCTGTCCGCTTTCTTTTTGGCATTGGCGAAGCAGGCGCCTTCCCAAATGCCGCCAGAGTCATCTCTCGCTGGTTCCCCATCACCGAACGGGGCAGGGTTCAGGGCATCATGCTCGCTTCCGCACAATTCGGCGCAGTCGCTGCACCCATTGCTGCAGCTTCTCTCATCGAAACCATCCGATGGCAATACACTTTCGCAGTCTTTGGCGCATTGGGAATCCTATGGGCTTTGGGATTCTGGTATTGGTTCCGCGATAACCCTGCACAACACTCCGCAGTCAACTCACTCGAACTAAAACAGATTCAATCCGATTCAGTCTTGCAACCCTTCACCCATTCACCCATTCCCTGGCGCAGCGTACTTACCAACCGGGGCATCCTTGTCCTATCCCTTATCATGATCCTAGGTGCTTTCTATACCTACTTCTTTTATTCTTGGTTTCCCAAATACCTTTCCTCGGCCCGCGGACTCGACAACATTACCACGGGCAAACTTTCTTCCATGGTGCTCGCTGGTTCTGCAATAGGCATGTTGTTTGGTGGCTGGCTCGCAGACAAAATTCCCTCTTGGTTTTCGAACTCCGTGGATGCTAGGCGCTTCCTTGGCATATCCTGCTACCTAGTTGCTGCGATATGCCTTTACACTGGTATCCGCTGCGATAATCCGTGGGCACTTGCATCGCTTTGGGGCGCCTCTTTTTGTGCAATGCATGTAACGCTCCCCAACTGGTGGTCAGTTGCAATTCCACAATCCGGCGCTCATGTGGGCGCACTGTTTGGCTTGATGAATGGCATGGGCACCGTGGGTGCAATCGCTTCGCAATGGTTTGTTGGATTCTATTCTGATTACCGCTCTCAGCAGGGATTCTCAGGCCGGGAACAATGGGATCCGCTCTTCGATGTTTATTCGGTCTGCTTAGTCCTTGGCGCAATCGCCTGGTGGGCATACCGCTTCCAACCTCTTGAAGATAACACACATCAAGAACCTTCCACAAAACCCTTTTAAATCAATCTCCAAGCTGCGATGATCATACAAGTTACTTTCCCCAGTAGTTCTAGTTCCAGGAATTCACCCATGAAGAAAACATCCCCCCTAATCTTAATTCTTGCCATCACCCTTGGTGCTTACCTACATAGTTCAACCGTTGACGCTGCAGATAACCCCAAAACTTCTGTCTTTAAACATCTTAAAAAAGGACAGATCGTAACCTTAAAAGATAACGGCCATAACTATTCCATCCAAGTTCTTCCAAATCTGCCCATCGGCCATAAAATCGTTGAAATAGGTTCCGACTACCTTGTTATCGAAGATGCTGCCTCTGCGTTTACTTTTTATATTCCCGTAACTTCCATCAAAGCTATTTCATTTTTGAATGGGAAGTTTGGCATCGAAAAGTAAGCCCCTCCGCAGGATTTTATATTTGGAGTTTTTGCAATGATGCGTTCCTTTGCTTTTTTGTTTCTATTCATTGTCGTTCCTTCTTTGGCATGGGCACAAGGAACCCCAGAGGATTTTGAACGCGCTGCATCCTTCGACAAACGCTTCCGAAATCTTGTCCAACAAGAAACCATCGATCCCCAACCCATTGGCAACCAAGGGAACTTCTGGTTCAAAACCTCCGATGATAAAAACATCAAATCCTTCTTCTTAGTCAACCCATCCAAAAAAGAAAAAGCGCCTCTCTTCGATCATGATCTTTTGCGAAAATCATTGCTGCAACTCAAAGCCCCGACTGAACCCACCAACAAACTTGATCTCGAACAATTAAAAGTAGATAAAACTTCAGGCAAGCTTTCGTTCTTTCTCCAAGGCCAGGCATATGAAGCCACCATTAAACCTTGGGAACTAAAAAAGATTAGTAAGGAAATGGAAGTGCTTGCACCCATCCAAACCATCCCCAAGACCAGCACCATTCAAGGAGCCGAAACCAACCTAACCTTCGAAAATAAACTCCCTGAATCGATCGAAATATTCTGGCTCTCTTCCGTAGGTGTAAAAGTATCCTATGGCAAAATCAAACCAGGCGAAAAACGTTCACAACATACCTTCGAACATCACATCTGGCTTATTCAAGATTCCATGGGCAAACTTCACTCCGCTTATAAAGCCCAAGCCGAGAAAGCTATCGTTCGTATCACCAAAAATAGTCCCGCACCTCAACAACAAAAAAACCAGGAATCAAAACCCAACAAGCCCACTAACACTTCCCCCGATGGCAATTGGCAAATCATCTTTCGCGATTCCAACATCTTTATCAAAGGCCTTAACCCGACCAAAGATGAAATCAAAATCACTGCAGATGGTTCTGCTAAAAATGGCTACAAAGGCACTATTCATTGGGCCCCAGATTCCTCTGCCTTCGTCGCTTTTAAATCCACCCAAGGCGATGGCAGAATCATCAACCTCATCGAATCTTCCCCCAAAGATCAACTCCAACCCAGACTTATTTCCCTCAATTACGATAAGCCAGGCGATAAACTCGATCAGCATTTCCCTCACCTGTTTAGCATCAAAACCATGAAGGAAATCCCACTTGATAAATCGCTTTTCAACAACCCCTGGAGCATCAACAACCTCCGCTGGAAAGCAGACTCCTCCCGCTTCACCTTCCTTTACAATCAACGTGGCCACCAAGTTCTTAGAGTTGTCGCAATCAATTCTAAATCCGGTGCAGCCTCCACCCTCATCGAAGAAATTTCCAAAACCTTTATCGATTACAATCACAAAACCTATTTTCATTGGCTCAAAGATGATGCAGACTTTATCTGGATGTCTGAACGCGATGGCTGGAACCATCTTATCCTAATCGATGGCGCAAAAGGTGGCATCAAAAAACAACTAACCAAGGGCCAGTGGGTCGTTCGTAATGTCGAACGCATTGACGAAGATAAAAATCAAATCCTCCTTAAAGTGTTGGGCATCCATGCAAAAATGGATCCTTACTTTTCCCACTTCGCAATGCTGAACCTCGAAACCAACCAGCTAATAAAACTTACCGATTCGCAAGGAACCCATCGCAACTTCCTACCAATAGGCCCTGATTATTTTGTCACCACCTGGTCTAGGATTGATCAAGCGCCTATCACCGAGCTACGCAATCTTAAAACTGGCGCCCTGATTATGACTCTTCACACCACCGATGATTCGAAACTAAAAGCCGCAGGCTGGCCCACCCCAACGCCCTTTACCGCCAAGGGCAGGGATGGCAAAACCGATATCTTTGGTGTCGTGCTCAAGCCCTCAAACTTCGACCCTAATAAAAAATATCCGGTCATCGAACAGATCTACGCAGGCCCTCATGATTTCCATGTACCCAAAGATTTTCGCATCTCTTCCAGAGCACAAGCTATGACCGAACTTGGCTTTATCGTCGTGCAGATCGATGGCATGGGCACCAACTGGCGCTCCAAATCTTTTCATGATGTATGCTGGAAAAACCTCGCAGATGCTGGTTTCCCTGATCGCATCTTGTGGATGAAAGCCGCCGGCAAAATCTTTCCACAAATGAATCTCGAGAAAGTCGGAATCTATGGCGGTAGTGCAGGGGGCCAGAATGCAATGCGCGCCCTCATCGATCATGGCGACTTTTATAAAGCAGCAGCGGCGGATTGTGGCTGCCATGATAACCGCATGGATAAAGTCTGGTGGAATGAACTCTGGATGGGTTGGCCTGTTGATGCATCCTACGAAAAAAGTTCAAACACTGTTCATGCAGGGAAAATCCAAGGCAAGCTACTTCTTACTGTGGGCGAACTTGATCGCAATGTGGATCCCGCAACGACCATGCAGGTTGCAGATGCACTGATCAAAGCCAAAAAAGATTTCGATCTTATTGTGATTCCTGGCGGCGGGCATGGCTCGGGCGAAAGCCCCTACGCTCATCGCAAAAGACAAGAATTTTTCTTGAAACACCTCTGGGAAAAATAAACTGAGCCACGAAAAGATAGACAAGAGAAGAACAAGATTTGTCACAGATTAACACGGAATTACACGGAAAAGAAGAAGGGGAAAAATTAACTCAGTCCATCGGCTCGGTTCATTTCCAAAGCTTCAGCAAGGGCAGATCGCAAGTCTTCCATTAATTCTTCGCGGGTGGGGGCCTGTGCATTTACACCTGGAACTTCTTCCACCCAACCAAGCCATAATCCATCCCGCTCCTGAATCACCGCACTGTAATTAGTAGCCATTCGATTGCCCCTAGGTAATTATTCCCCGTCACTATTTTCATAACGCATAGCTAAATTAATACAATGAAGTAATACTATCATAAAAACCAATAGAATACCCGCCTGATTCCTTGCCCGGCTTCCAATGCGCATGTTGCAGGATCATTTTTATTTGCCAACCAGTGAGACTTTACAATATCCTTCTCTTTGGCAAAAAAATCAGCTATGATAAATCTTATATTGGAGGTTCATTATGATCATGCTGATAGAGAAAAATAAAACCCATTTAGAAGAGCTTTGCAAAAAGTACCATGTGCAAAAGTTAGAGCTATTTGGTTCCGCAGTTACAAACAATTTTGATCCTGCGAATAGTGATTTGGACTTTCTGGTTCAATTTCAACCCTTAAATCAGGGAGAGCTTTTCGCTTTTTATTTTGATTTCTTAAACGATTTGCGTAGCCTCTTCGGGTTGAAAATTGATCTCATTACATTAGAAAGTGTTAACAATCCACATCTGAAGATAGCGATTGCACCCCAAAGAAAAACCTTGTATGCAGCATAATCCTGCCAAGATTCTTACTGATATGCTGGATGCATCCAGTCGAATCCTTAGGCTTACCAAGGGGATTACTTTTGCTGATTATTTGGAAAACGAAGTAATCTAATTGGCAGTTGAACGATTATTTGAAATGCTTGGCCAAGCTCTCGGGAGGTTGGTAAAACCGCCCCGCATTTGGCTAATGAAATTGATCACCATCGTAGAATCATCGATTTTAGAAATGTTTTGTCGCATGGGTACGATTTGATTGACCCCAAGATCGTATGGGATGCAATCGCTTTTCATTTACCACTAGTCCAAACTCAAGTAATGAAACTGTTGCTTAGCATTGAGGTGCCTTGATTCCGCTTTTGAATCAAAGTACCTGCAGGACTGCAAAGATTTAACCGTACTGCTTTTGTTTCGTAATTAACTTTTACGATTATGTTTTTTGGAACAGTTACAAATCAAGGAATTTTTTAAAGACATACTGCCCATGAAATTATTAAGGCAGCGAAAATAGGACGAAAAGAAAATCACCCCGGTCCTCGCACCTTCGTCACACTCGTTGAAAAACGAAGGACATTCTTGACTCTGGATTTATTGAAAAACGAATGCTAGCATGTTAATGTCAGGATAGTTTTTTTAGAAAGTTTGTGATGAACTTAAAGTTTTTACACCAGCACTTCGCCCAAAGTAATCTAACTAAAGTAATCAAAGAAACCTGACCCTCTTTACTTGCTTTAATAAAAAATCAGCCACAAGCTGATTGGCTTATGGCTGATTTAAATTACTATACATTGATTGACAAATCATTGTAAGGAAGCAAACCTAACTTATACTTGGCCTTTGCCATTGCATGTACCGCATTTTTGGAATCCCTTGCCGTTGCAAAAGAAACATTTTTGCCCGTCTTTTTTGCCAGATCCTTGGCAAAAAGAGCAAACGAACGGCCCAGTGCCAGATCCTTGGCAAGAAGAACATTCCTTTGCCATTGCCTTGCCTGTAAAGGCTAGTACACCTGCAGTTGTTGCAAACCACTTCAAAGCATTACGACGATTAATATTAGCCACGCTTTTCACTCCCAGCCGTTAATTTTAGTTATCCAGCCAATTGTAACGGCAACAATCGACAAGACTGTAAACAACATATATTGTATATCTTTTAATAATCATACTATAACGCTAGCTTTATAGCTATTAAAAACGCTTAAAACTTTGAAAGAAAAAAAGTCAGGTTTTTTCCTGCGCTTACGAAGGAACCCCATCATTATTTATTACCGAAACATGATGAGAAAATGAAAAGAGCTATGACGGTCACGAGTGTTATTGGATCCCCGAGAACCCCTGCCGCCTAAAAACATACTATGGCTTTGTTATTTTTGAAGATACATATTCCTTGTTTTTAATATTATTAATCTTAAATAAAGGTTGGTAGGAAGTGCCGGGGATGATCAATCGAACCTCGATGTCTGATGGGTCAAATTTTACATTATTCATATAAAAATATTCACTTTCTTGTCCAGATTTAAGAAACCTACTTTTATAGACATCTCGTTTTGACTCCCCATTTTTATTATAAGTAACATCAATGTCACAACCTAACATCGGAAACCCAACCATTTTCAAATAAAAACCTTGTTTATCATCAAAAATCACGCCACCAACAAAAGGATAGTATATCAGACTTAATTCCATTTTTTGTGTATAACGCTTTATGTCATCATCTTTTTCTTTACCTTGATAATTATAATTAATAATCGTTGATAATTTAGAGGAAAGAATTCGAACATTTGCTTTTTGTATACCCAAAACACTAGTTTTTCCAACCGATGTTTTACCATCAGGATTGTTAACTCCCATAGAGTAAATCGCACGCATTTCACTATTAGCTGGCCATTTTTCAATAAAATGAATATTTTTTATTGACTCGCCCCTTAATCCAATTAATTCGACTTCTAAGGTGACATTTGAAAGGTCATTTCCAAGATTTTTAATATAAAAATTATCATTAGTATTTCTTAATAAACTCTCATCTATATCAATTTTAAATTTATTAGCCGAATCTGTTAATCTAGCGGAATTCGCTTTCGCTGCCTCTGGAAGTAAATAAGTAGCGCCCTCCAAATTTCCAAATAAAGAAACAAGAATTTTTAATTCCTTACCATAAGCATCATTGTCATTATTAATACTACTCCAGCCCTTGGCTACCATACCTAAACCTGCTGTTCCACTTATAAATGTTGGATCAAAAAATTGGGCCCCAATAAGGCCAGCTCCGATAAAAAGATCGCCAATTCCGGATGAGTTTTCAGGCATTTCAGATATTTTATTCGATTGAGCAACTATCTTTTCGAGATTGGTTTTCGCAAGGTTTGCGATATAAACAACTTCTTTATCTGAAGAATTCTCAAGTTTTGTAAGCTTTCTAATTTTTGAATGCAAATTAGCAATTTGTTGAGCGTGACTTACTTTTTGAAATTCCAACACTTCTTCATCCGATAGTTTTAGTTCTTGGGTAATAATTCCTGCTAATATTTTATAATCTTCTTCTTTATTTTGAGCTAAACATTTTTCGGAAAAAAACCCAAACGACACTATTGTTAGCACAATAAAAATTTTAATCTTATACATACTATTCCTCATTTTTAAAAATTTGTAAAACAACCTAGGAGTTACGCTTTTACACGGTCGAATAGCGATATTTGGGATAAGTTCGATAGGATCAAATTTCATCTCTAAGGATATCCTATTTAGCAGGTAACCAGTTCCTTCTTTTATAAAAGCACCACTTTTCGATTACAAAAAAAGCTATCAACGCTTGGCCGATGTCTAAAGCTCCCAGCAGATTTTCTTCCGGCTTGGCGCTGAATCCTTGCAAGATCATTGCCCCAAAAGCACCGAGCAAATCTTCTACAAAAACACACTTCCCTTCCCCAATAGCTGACTAAAATCACAATGGCTTGTTCAGCTAATTTATAATGTTATTTAATGCAATTCATAAACAGCTTATATATCTATCGCAGGGGCGTCACAAACTATGCCAAGATTTCTCTAAGTATTTTAAAAAGATTATTTATTACTCAATATTTATTTTAAATTTGGGTATAATTTTGCATAATATCCCTAATGAACGAATTTGAGCACTCAACCCGAATCAACGCTCTATTGGCTAAGCTTAAAGCCAAGGAACCTAAAGCACGCGAAGAGTTAATCGCACACTCTTTAGAGCGGCTTCAACGCCTATCCCGAAAAATGTTCCGAAAACATCCCAACCTCTGCACCCTTGAAGAAACCGATGACATTACCCAAAAACTAGTCATCCGACTTCACAAAATGCTTGATGGCTTGGTCCCTGAAGATACTGCCTCCTATTTCAAACTCGCATCGCAAAACCTTCGCTGGGTGCTTCAAGACCTTGCCCGATCCAGCATTGCAAGGAACCAAATTAAAAACTCAGGCGATATGAGCACCTCCGTCAAAAGAAATGAATTGCTCAATACCAAAGACCGCGATGGCGGGCCTTCAAGCTATGCAGAATGGACAGAGTTTTATGAAAAAATTGACCTCCTCCCAGAAGAAAACAAACAGCTTTTTGATCTTCTCTGGTTCCAAGGCTTAAGCCAGGATGAAGCTGCTAAATTTCTGGATATTCCTCTGCGAACCCTCGCAAGGAGATGGATGACCACAAGAATCTTGATCCGAACTTTGATAAACAATCAAACGCCGGAACATGGGGATAATTAAAAATGGATTTCGCCCAATCCAAAATGAATCATGAACTAGAAGAAGCTTTATTCAGTTGGGAAGAACAACGCCTATTTCAAAAAGAAATTCCTTTAGAATCGCTTTTACTATCTTACCCCGCATTAAATACAGAGTTGCCAAGAGCGATTGAAGAACTTCAGGAAATGGATTGGTTGCTCTACCCAGATTCTGAACCCATAGGCGACAGCTTCCCAGATAAAGAAACCGTCATTCCCAGTACGATTACCAAAGGCGATTCACCCATACCTGGGTATCAATTGATTAAAAAAATAGGTAAGGGTAGCTTTGGTGAAGTATGGGAAGCTCAGGGGCCTGGTGATCTTTCCCTAGCAATGAAAATCATCCCTATGAGCAATGGGCTAGACCTTATTGAAATTCGATCTTTGAAGCTTTTTAAATCGATCAGGCATCCGCATTTGTTATCTATTTTTGGGTTCTGGATCATTGAGGAACATCTTTGGATTGCAATGGAACTTGCGGAAATGAATTTCCTTGAGTATATGAACAAAGTAAATCCTTCGGAAAATGCAATTCTTTCCATGTTTACTGAAGCTGCGGAAGCGCTTGATTTTCTAAACCAGAAACAACATTTCTCTGATGGTGGCGAAATCGTTGCGATTCTTCACCGAGATATTAAACCACAAAACATGTTGATCGTGGGTGGTGCCTTAAAAATTGGGGACTTCGGCCTCGCGCGCATTCTTGATGAAGAAAAAAACCAGCACAGCGGTTGCATGACCCCTAGTTATTCGCCACCGGAGTTCTTTCAGGAAAAAATGAGCGCAAGCTCGGATCAATATTCCCTTGCGATTACCTACTGCAAAATCCGGGGCGGAGCAATGCCCTTTATCGGCAATGCTGCTGAAATCATGGCAGGACATTGCAATCGCCTGCCCGAACTTTCTATGATTCCACTTCATCAGAGATGGGTGGTGGGAAAAGCTCTTGAAAAGAATCCCCTGAAACGCTGGGGAAGTTGCTCTGAATTTATCAGGCAAATTAGGCAGTCGAATTCTAATCCAATACCACCCGTACCAACTTTAGATCGAAGAACTCTTTTCACAGCAATCGTTCTAGGATTTGGTTTAGTGGGAATAGCCCTTTTTGCCCGAGCATTTTTAGGACGAAACCAATCCCCAACATTCAAAGAATTTATTCTTGAAGGCCATCAAGGCGAGGTAAGTTGTACAAGCATTTCAGAAGATGGAAAAACTGGAATCAGTGGCGGTAAAGACAAAAAAGTTATTGCATGGGATCTTGAGAATCAGAGAGCCAAATTTATTTTCAATGATCACACAAAAAGTATTTTATCGGTTGCAATCTCCCAAGATGGGCAAAAAGCTTTATCAGGTGGGGCCCTTCTTGATAACCGTGTAATCCTTTGGGATTTAGCCAAGGGTGAAAAAGTGCTTGAGATGATCGGGCATGTGCATGGCGTAAAGGATGTGCGGTTTTTACCAGATGGAAAAAGAGCGATATCGTGCAGTTTAGATTGCACCGCAAGATTATGGGATCTGGAAACCGGAACACAAATTCATTTCTTTGAAGAGATGGCAACCTACGACCCAAGAAACATGCAATATGGTTCGCCCAGACAAGTTTGGCACATGGATGTTTCTGAAGATGGTAAGAAGATGGTTTGCTGTTTGCGAGATGGCAGAATTTGCGTTCACGATGTGGATTCTGGAAAAAGAATACAGACCTTGAATGGGCCAGAACAATTTTACAACTCGTTATCAATAAATAGAGATGCTACGGTTGCGATTACAGCCTTTGGCGGAACTTCTTATTCACTCCGGGAGCCAATTGATTTAAAAATCATGCGTTGGGATTTACTCACAACAAAACGAGAATTTTTGATGGAGACCGAAAGTGCAGTTGCAGCTTTATTTTCTCCTAAAGGTGCAAGCGATCTTTTTGTTTTTCCCAGGAAAGGTTCGCCTTTTCTGTTCGATTTAAATACGAAAAGCAAAACAGACATTTTTAGCCAACTAGGGTCTGAGGTGAATTGCATTACAGGGAACGATAAAGGAACAATATTGCTATTGGGTTGTAATGATTTCAGCGTAAGGCTTTTGAAGCGCAATTAAGGGTGATGCTATAATAGCGATTAAATAATGTTACTTGAATGGTAATCAATATAGGTTAGTTAAAAATAAACCCACTAGCAGGATGAAACTGCTAGCGGGTTAAATGTGAAAATAAAATTAATTACAAGCCATTGTCGCCATTACCGAATCCACCTTTACCGCCAAATCCACCGCCCTGACCAAACCCGCCACCACCTTGACCAAATCCACCGCCGCCCTGGCCAAACCCGCCGCCACCCTGACCAAATCCACCGCCACCCTGGCCAAATCCGCCGCCACCTTGGCCAAATCCGCCGCCACCCTGGCCAAATCCACCACCACCCTGACCAAATCCACCGCCACCTTGGCCAAATCCGCCGCCTTGGCCAAACCCACCCATGGCACCACCACCCGTAGAAAGAGGGATTTGATAAAGTTGAGAGATTTGCATTCCTGGACTGTTATTCTGTGTGAATTGGGCTGTGCCTTGAATTCCCCCGGTGCTTTGTTGGAAAGCACCACCTCCGCCTATACCTGTCTGGCCGCCACTAGAGCTACTTCCTGTATTAAAATTAATATTTTGGTTAGCAATCTGTGCTTGAACTGTATTATTTAGTGCGGGTGGTGGTGGTGGAGCAGGAGGTAAAATCATCCTGTAACGCTGTGCTGAAGTAATTCCAGGCGTAGCAACAAAAATACTTGCTGGTATTAACAACCCTAAACCAACCTTTATTAGATTTTTAGCGAGCATTGGAAATCCCTTTATGTACAAAAGCCGTGTTAATTGCTAAAGCAAACTTAAAGATAACGCTATTATTATAGCACATTAATTGAATGAAATCAGGCAAAATATTTGCGAAACAATCTGATTTTATTTTGTTTTTATTCATCCATGGGGTAAAGAACCAAAACAAAAAAAACCCCAACAACACGCAAACACTTATTCCAATTAATCTTACGACCATGCCAAAGATCCCATTAAAACTTTCCAAATAATTGGCTTAGTTACTATTGACACAAAATCAAATGACTTTATACATGCGCACTCACAAGGCAGCATTTATTGCCCTAGCGGGAGTTTTTCCCTGGGTTTTGTTGTTCTTGAAATGCTTGGCAGGGGGAATCGCCATGCTTATGTTCCGGATTCGGTTTAAATTAAAGGATTTACCTTTAATAATGTG
Source organism: Planctomycetaceae bacterium UBA969 (assembly GCA_002303765.1). Taxonomy (GTDB): domain Bacteria; phylum Planctomycetota; class Planctomycetia; order Gemmatales; family Gemmataceae; genus UBA969. The sequence continues at coordinate 4,465 of DBCB01000247.1, read as the reverse complement.
GAAGGAGCTGGGGGAAATATGAAAAAGTTAATCCGTGGAGCTGCAGCCTTAATCGCTGGCTGGCTGGCTACAAGCACACCAATTATATTTGCACAGGACCTCGCATCCGGGGAACCCAATCTTCCTTTACCTCTTTACCATGCAAGACCGGACACAGGGGGTTTCTTTATGTCCGGCTCCTACGCCATGTATAGGCAAACCAACCCCATCAAAAGCCAAACAATAGCTTACCGTGGCTTCTATGCTATCGATGGGACTAACCTTGGGCCCCAAGCCATCGTAGGAACAGGCACCAGCTCTACCATTGTTGCATCAGATGTCCCAAATGGAACATTCATTGGAAGCATGGCAGACGCACTAAATACTCAAAGTGTATCTGGACCAAGCTCTTACATGCCTGGTTTTAAAGTTGAAGGCGGGTGGAAATTCGCAGACGAATCTTCCCTCACATTGAGTTACCTGTGGTTGGCAAAAGCAAACTACTCTGCAACCGCTAGTTTAATTCCACCGAATTTAAATATTGGACCTACAGGTTCTGAAAGCTATATTTCGTCACCAGTTTACGGCTATCCATCACAATATGCCGGGCCATTAAATGATATTATTGCCTTTGTTGACCCTGCACTTGCATCACAGGTAACTGCCCAGGGAGGCACAATACCAACTATCACTGTTCCAACGGTTATTGATCCAAACGCACCTACAGGAGCGCCATCATCCGTGGCACTGGGAGCATTTGCAACGCCATTTGCAGCGTATGGTATTTGGAATGCAGCAGACTTGATGACAATAGAATTTACCCAAAGATTTCAACAAGTTGAATTAATGTATCGTAAACCGGTTTATGAAACTGACGATTATCGGTTAAGTGCAGCGGTCGGACCAAGATTCGCTTGGATTTGGGAACGGTTCAAATGGGTCGCAACAGATCTTAACGCCATAGGAAATGGCAGCCAGAATGATGCTGCCGCCTATACAAATATCGTTTCGAATAGGCTGTATGGTATCAATGCGGGTTTAATGCAGGAATGGTATCTTGGCCATGGATTTGCAGCACAAGTGGATATTCAGGCCGCGCTGTTTGCCAACATTGTAAAAGAACGAGCCAAGTATGAATTTAGCTATGTTAAAAATGCCACGCCGATTAGCAAACGATCCAAAACCGTTTACACCATTGTTCCAGAAGTTCAACCATCAGTTGGTATGGCCTGGTACCCAGTCGAAGGAATTGAATTCCGCGTCAACTACGATGTTATGATGTTCTTCAATACCATTGCATCACCAAATCCAGTGAATTTTAGCTGGGGTGGTTTAGACCCGACTTACTCAAGCACCTTCCGAATCTTTGACGGCTTTAATGCTGGTCTAGCGCTAGTCTTCTAAGCTAAAATTAAGTTGATTTTTTAAGGCCGACAGGGAAACCTGCCGGCCTTATTGTTTGCCATTCTGAAAACTACCTTTATAATTGCCCCTGATGGTGAAAAGCTTTAAAGTAGCAACCGTCAGAGAATCAAATTGCAGCAATAAATTAAGGAGTTCCAATGAAACAAGAGCCACAACCTGCTCAAGAGATAACCCAGATCCTACCGTGGCTGGTAATCTTTCGCTCTTTTTCTTTAGCATTTGATACATCAAAACTACTGCTAGCAGCATTGGGAATTCTTACCACGGCAACCGGCTGGTGGGTGCTTTCTATTATTTTCACACTGGGTTATGATGCAAAGCCGCCGCAATGGTCGGCTACCCTTTATGCTAAATCAGCAAATCCTTGGTCAACATTCAAAAAAGACCGAGAAACTTGGAACCTTATGCACCAGGCAGCAGGTGTAGGTGGCTTGAATCAATCTTTTGAGCTAGAAGATCTTGTAGAAACCGAAGAAGAACTTACGACTTTGAAAGAATTAAACCTTGGTCAAAATGAATTGGGAGCTAGCTTAAAAACCTCTTTCCTTATTAACGAAGGTAAGATTACCAGAGATCGCATGGAATATGTCAATTCCCTCATTGGCACAAGTAAGCCTAGAGGCCTTTTGACAACCTGGCCTTGGTTTGAAGAACGCGGGCCAAATCCTTACCTTCTTGCCACGGGCCAAAGTGGCATTCCTTGGAGTGTTGGGCGATTTTGGGACTGGGTAATCATCCAAGAAGTTCCTGTTTTAATTGAACCACTTGTTAAAGTAATTCGTCCCGCACTTTTGTTAATCCACCCTGAAGCGACTTTCTCTCAACGGCTTTATTTCCTGTTTTCACTAACTTGGGTAATTGCTGTTTGGTCATTCTTTGGTGGCGCAATTTCAAGAATTGTTGTTGTTCAAATTGCTCGCAATGAAAACATTGGGGCTTTAGGTGCCTTAAAGTATGCCCGAGAAAATATGGCTAACTTTATATCTGCGCCACTTTTTTGCCCTATGATTGCAATCTTTCTTTTTCTCGTCATTATGGTTTTCTCTCTCTTAGGGATGATTCCAGTTCTCGGCGATATCTTTATTAGCGGGTTATTCTGGGGCGTTTTCATGGGCCTTGGCCTTATTATGGCGCTCGTTCTGGTAGGCCTTTTAGGCTGGCCACTTATGGTCGTAACCGTTAGTTCCGAAGGGCTTGATAGCTGGGAAAGTTTTAGCAGAGGCATCCAATATCTCTATACCAGAGCTTGGAACTATATCGCCTACAATCTGCTCGCAGTAAGTTATGGAATCATTGTTGTATTTTTCATTGGTTTCATGGCTTCCTTTGGCGTTTACCTTGCTAAGTGGTCTGTCGCCAGCACGCCTTTTATTCAATCTGCAAATCGTTCGCCTGAATACCTGTTTATTTACGCCCCTACCTCATTTGGGTGGCGCGAATTGCTTCTACAAGGTGCCAAGGTCGATGGCGAAAATATTGTGGTCGATGGAAAAGTAGATCAAACCGCCTACCGCAAGTATCTCGGTTTTGATTCCGAAACACGTAGCAAGAAAGAATCTCTCGTCTGGTGGAATATCATCGGCGCAGGCCTTGTTGCTATCTGGCTGGGTGGATTTTTCCTACTTGTAGTAGGCTTTGGCTACAGCTATTTCTGGTGCTCAGCAACCTTCATCTTTTTACTCCTTAGAAAAGATCTTGATAACAACGAAATCAATGAACTTCATATTGATGATGAGGAAGATGAGCAGTTTACTTCGGTGTTACAAAAACCAGTTCCAACCGCACCAACCGCACCAACTGTAGCACCTGAAGCAACAACAACAAAAACAAGATCTTTGCCGGTAGTGGAAGCACCACCACAAAAAACTGATAACTCCGATGACAAAATTTAATTGTCACCCTAGGCTACCCAGCTTTATTGCTGGGTTAAACAATTACAGGTAAGGATACCAAAACACCATGACTAGGCCGATCATTTTACATAGTGGGTCTTGGTCCGATGTTTCATTGGATGAACTAGCAGGTTTGGCTGCAGAATGGGGCTACCAGGGGTTTGAATTATGCTCTTGGGGAAAACATTTTGATGTTTGGCAGGCCCAATCCGATGATTCAAAACTACAAGAAAATCTTGACCTGCTCTCTCGTTTCGAAATGTCTATCCCTGTTTTAAGCATGCATCGCATCAGCCAAGCACTTTGCGACCCTGCAGACTCAGTACTTCAACGCATTTTACCTGAAGAAATCTGGGCCGATGGTGACCCCGATGGTATTCGGGAAAGAACCAGCGAAGCGCTAAGCCTTGCAGCAATTTCCGCCCAAAAAATGGGCATCCCCATCATCTCCGGATTTAGCGGATCTCCTATTTGGAATCGCATCACCGGCTATCCTCAGCCCAACCAGGCAGAAATCGAAGAAGCATTTCAACTCTTCGCTGAAAAACTCCACCCCATTCTTGATAACTTTCAAGGCGCTGGGGTAAAATACGCCTATGAAGTTCATGCTGGCCAAATGGCCTTTGATCTTCCCAGTGCAGAAAGGGCCCTTTCTTCCCTCGACAACCGCGAAGAGTTTGGATTTACATTCGACCCAGCACAACTTTACTGGATGGGAATTGATCCTTGCGAATTTTTACTCCGCTTCCCAGATCGCATTTTCAATGTCCACCTTAAAGATATTGCTGTTCGCCTAAGCGGTAGAAATGGGCTTTTAAATGGTTGCCTCCCTATTGGCGACCCTAGGCGAGGCTGGGAATTTCGCTGCCCAGGCCATGGGCATATCGATTGGGAAAGTATTTTCCGTACTTTAAATATAATTCAATATGATGGTCCGTTGTCGATTGAAATAGCAGATGCCGGCATGGACAGACTCAAGGCTGCAGAAGAAGCAGCGGGCTTCATAAAGCGCTTAAATTTCGAGCCACCACCAGAAAACAGGCCATCCTGATTTCCGACCCCTGATAGGGAGCAAGTATGATTCTTGTAATCGACAACTATGATTCCTTTACTTACAACCTGGTGCAAAGGCTTGGAGAAATCGATGCGTCATTGGATATAAGGGTATT
>DBCB01000160.1:549-26932 GCA_002303765.1 Planctomycetaceae bacterium UBA969 | reverse complement strand
CCATCAAAAGAGCTTTAGAAGAGGCACCCAGCGATGGCCTGCAAGCTTTTTCGATTTTCGTGATCAACGATTCTAGATCAGTAGAGAGTCTGGCTTTGGCGCCCGAAGGAAGATATTTATCTTCGAGAAGTTTCATGCGAGGAGAAAGGGAAGAAAGGGAAGGTGCGATAGCGGGAGCGATTTTCGAAATTTGTTCGGGTTGCACATCGTAAGGGGCTTGATCAGAATCGAGGACTCTTATTTTTTTGGGATCTGCTTTTAATTCGGTAAGAAGCAATGGCTTACCATCTTTTCCACCGGGAAGAGGAATGCCCAAAATCGGATCAAACAAGTAAAGGTCATTGCCTGACTCATCGACAACACCCAACCAAATTCTAGGAGGGGTATTGGGATCCTTACTTGGGAGAAGCAATAGGCAGCCGACTGGTTGTTCAAGTTTTTCGCCCACATAAAGAAACTGTTCGAGCAATGCAAGAAAAGTAAGAGAGCGTTCGTAGCTGCTGCCCCAGCCTCTGCGTAGGGCATAGATGGGAGGAACTGCATTATTAGATCGCGGTGTGAGTCGCATTTCTCGGACCACCCACATAAACGCATGAGTAGAAACTTCGCTGATAGAGGCTTTGACTTGTTTGACACCCATAGCAGGGGGTTCAAGAAAACGGGCGATATCCCGAAACATTAATCGTTCTTCAAGATAGTGTGGATCGAGAAGGGTAAAGGTGGGGCTATCAATTTCATTAAATTGCTGATCATTCATCCCAAACTTAGAGTAAATCTCTCTTTTTTCCTGCGAGAAAGTTGCAGGTTTTTCGTTAGGGTGAGTTGCGAGGTGGTTATTGATTTGTTGCAAAGCTGTTTTGCAGGAGTTCAAATCATTATCGTTGGTGAGCAGTTCTTGGGCGGATTTTAACGAGGAATCTTCGGGAGCGTTAGCAGTGTTATTCTTGTCGGACTCTTTTTTTACCGGGTTTGAACTAAAGGTAAAAAAAAGCAAAGTACCCACAAACAACATAATTCCTGCAATGATACACACCAGCAAGGTATTGCTTTTTTTTGACTCTTCAGGAAAAGCATTATCTGGAATAGCACTCATGATAATTCCGTCAAGAAGTTACATAGATAATCAAGGCAACTGAATAGCCTGCCTGATACGCAGGCAGGTTGAAATCAAATCAGAAAGATTTTCAAGTGCGATCATATTGGGGCCATCGCTTAGGGCTTTATCAGGGTTAGGATGGGTTTCGATAAACACACCATCGCAACCAGCAGCAACAGCAGCCTTGGCGAGGTAGGGCACCATGCGCCTATCGCCTCCGCTTCGATCGCCCGCACCGCCTGGCATTTGTACGCTATGCGTTGCATCGAAGATCACAGGTGGCCCGAGGTCTTGCATAAGTGGAATGGATCGCATATCGCTAACGAGGTTGCCATAACCAAAGGTTGCGCCTCGTTCGGTAAGCAGCAAACGGTTGTTGCCAACTTCGTCAAGTTTGCTGACCACATTTTTCATATCCCAAGGAGCCATGAACTGGCCTTTTTTTACATTGATAACTTTGCCCGTTTTGCCTGCAGCGAATAGAAGATCGGTCTGCCTGGCGAGAAAAGCTGGGATTTGCAAGACTTCGCATACTTGGCCAGCAGCGGCGGCATGATCGGTTTCATGAATATCAGTAAGAACTGGGAGGCCGGTAATGCTTTTGACTTCGTCAAGAATTTTAAGGCCTTCTTCGATGCCTGGGCCTCGGAAAGTTTTGCCCGAGCTACGATTGGCTTTATCGAAGGATGATTTAAATACGACTTGAATGTTTAGCTTCTTGCTAATTTCAAGAATTTTATCTGCGACAGAAAGCACAAGTTCGCGGGATTCGATAACGCAGGGGCCAAGAATCCAGAGCAAGGGCTTTTGTGGCCCTACTTCCCATTGTCCAACTTTTACAACACGCCTATCCATGGAAAACTCCTTTTAGTTATTCAGCGGTACTTCAACCGAGTTAATTTTAGCTGCGAGGATGAAATCATTCTCGGTCAGCCCGCCAACTGCATGAGTCCAAAGTTCAATGGAGACATTACGATAATTGGTGAGATGCAAATCGGGGTGATGCCCATCTTCTTCTGCTATTTTTGTAACTTCGTGGAAGAAGGCGATGGCATCGGTAAAGTTGCGGACCTTCCATTCTCTGCAGATTCTGAGGCCATCATGGGAAAGTTGCCAACCGGGGGCACCCACGAGATACATCGCAGCTTCGCCTGCAGTTAATGAAGGAAGACCACCCTCGCAGGGAAGGCATTTTTTCTTTTGTAATTCGCCCTGACTGAAATCAGTCATCAAGACCTCCATGATCAGATTTAAAACCATCAATCCATTGATGCTATCTTAATAAAGAGTTAGATAAAATGGGATCAAAATCAAAAATACTTCCAATCTACTAACTTTGAATGATTTCTAATTGCACCTTATCAGCGATAAAAGACCTTTCTCCCGCAGTTTGAAACCGGATTTTTAATCTTCTCATCGCACCATAACCACTTATTTCAGTGATCATCCCTTTGCCATAGGCAGGGTGCTTGACAATCATACCTTCGGAATAGCTTCCATCTTTGACCGGCATGGGTTTGATCGAAGAAACCGTAGGGGCTTTAATTTGGTTGTTTTTCCAACCCTGAGTCATCTGCGAACCTTTACCGGGGCCCTTAAGCATGGCATTCATAGGGGTGCTTGGGCCTTCCTCGATCACTTTGATTTCTGATCCGGGAAGCTGCCCCAAAAACATACTCGGCGCAGTAAACACTACCGAGCCTCGAAAATCGCGCATACGGGCATTGCATAAAAACAGCTCATGCATGGCTCGGGTCATGCCTACAAATGCAAGCCTTCTTTCTTCTTGAAGCTCTTCATCATTTTCAAGCGAGCGATCGTGTGGCAATATCCCTTGTTCCATCGCAAGCATATAAACAACAGGGAATTCAAGGCCCTTGGCGGCATGAAGCGTCATAACAGAAACCGAATCTTTATTGGCATCATGGGCATCGGTGTCGCTTGCGAGAGAGATATTTTCAAGGAAGTCTGCGAGGTTGGGTTCACGATCTTCGACTTGGAATTGTCTAGCTGCAGAAACAAGTTCTTCGATGTTAGCAAGCCTTTCTTGATCCTCGGGGTCAGTGCTTCTACGTAACATTTCGCGATACCCTGATGCATCAAGCGTTTTGGCGATTACTTCATGGGGTGGGTGTTCAAGTAATTCGCGAAGGTCTTTCATAAGAAGCGAAAAATCCCTAAGGCCAGAAGCAGCCTTGCCTTTGATGGTGGGGATTTTCTCGATTACGCCACAGGCTTCTAATAGGCTGATTTCACGAGGTTCAGCATGATTTTTCAGATGATCGAGAGAGACCTTACCAATGCCACGGGCGGGCTCATTCACTGCCCTCATGAAAGAAATATTATCCTGCGAATTGACGAGCAACCTTAGGTAGGAAAGTACATCGCGGATTTCTTTGCGATCAAAGAACGCCATGCCTTTTACAATCTGATAAGGCACCCGATGCCTAGAGAAAGCACTTTCAAGGCTGCGGGTAAGGGCGTTCATACGCACAAAAACAGCAAAATCGCGGAATGACCGATTGCCGGAATTAACCTGCTGGGCAATTCGTTTTGCCACGCCGTTGGCTTCTTCTGCACCGGTGTCAAAAGTTATTTGAGTAACAGGAGAGCCACCTTCTTTCATCGAAATCAAAGGCTTCGGCTTGCGCTGGGTATTATGGCTGATGAGCCTATCTGCAGCGCTGAGAATTGACTTTGTGCTGCGATAATTTTCGCTAAGGGTAAGCACGGTGGCGTTGGGGAAATCCCGTTCAAAGTCGAGAATGTTGCGGATATCAGAACCGCGGAACTTATAGATCGACTGATCCGGATCGCCCACCACGCAAAGATTTGGGTAATCCACAGAAAGTCCACGCGCAATCGCATACTGCGCAGTGTTGGTATCCTGATATTCATCCACCATCACATAACGATAGCGGGCATCAAGCTCGGCTCGCAGCTCAGGATCATTGCGAAGGGCGAGGGCGGGCCAATAAAGCAAATCATCAAAATCGAGGGCGTTACTTTCTCTCAATCTTTTTTCGTAGTAGGGATAAACCTGGGCAACCGATTGACTGAAAAAATCCTTGGCACTATAAGCATATTTCTCGGGGCTCAGAAGCTGATTCTTCGCCTTGCTGATGGAATTAGAGATCGTATCGGGGGTGAATCGTTCTGCGTTTAGCCCGGAATCTTCGATGGCAATTTTTGTCAGTTTCGAGCGATCCGATTGATCATAAATAGTAAAGTCTTTATTTAGCCCTAGGCGGTCCGCATATTGCCTAAGCAACCTTACCCCCAAGCTATGGAAGGTGCTGATTTGCACCCGATGCCCAGGAACGATGGCATCAACGCGCTTGCGCATTTCGCCTGCGGCTTTATTGGTGAAGGTAATCGCGAGGATGCTTTGAGCACGCACCCCATTCTGCATTAATTGGGCAATCCTGCGGGTAATAACCCGGGTTTTTCCGCTTCCCGCGCCTGCAAGAATGAGCAATGGCCCATCGCCATGCAGCACCGCCTGCTTTTGAGGGTGATTTAGTCCAGCCAATAAGTCTTCTGATTCCGTGAACATCAAGTTAATTCCTTTTAAACTTCCTAAGGAATGAATTGTACGCTCTATTAAATGTTTTGCTACCATGGTAGTCAAACAAGTCCAATAAAGTTTGGGAATAAGTGATGGAAATCAAAGGGTTGGGAAGCGAAATAGTTGAATGCGCCCGGATAGGGAAAATGATCAAACAGCATGGCGAGCTGTTTCTCACACGGGTTTATAGTGAAAAAGAGTTATTATTTTGCCAGCGTAGAACGCGGGCATTGGAATATTTCACTGCATTTTGGGCTGCCAAGGAGGCAACTTTAAAAAGCATGGGGTATGCAGGGCAGGGTATGCCAAGAACTTTGGTCGAGGTTGTAATAAATACAGATCCCCGGCCGGAGATTTTGCTTCATGGGTCTGCAAAATTGCTTGCTAGAAGCGCTGGGGTAGGGGGCTTTATTGTAAGCCTAGCGCAATGTAGAACTTACGCAACCGCAACAGTGATTGCAATTGAAGGTAATAATAACCGGGCTAATGCCCAATAAACTTGTAAATCAAAGGGTAATTCCCTGATTCATAATTCGGATTAAATAAACCATGGCTAGTATCAAACCCGTTGTTCCAGCACTTTTAGTCACCGCAGCATTCAGCGAAAACCTTTCGCTTATCAACTGGGGCATGGAGCAAATGATGCGCTATCTTGGCCCTATCGCCTTAGAATCTGAACCCTTTGATTTCAATCAAACTTCCTATTACAGCAAAGAGATGGGGCCACACCTTTTCAAGAAACTTTTCGCTTTTGCAGATCTTGTTGATCCTTCCAAATTGGCAGATATCAAGAATATGACCAATGAAATTGAATCTACATCGCATAGCACCAGCTTGAGTGAGCAGCCAAGGCCTTTGAATCTCGACCCTGGGCTTTTAAACCTCGGGAAATTCATGCTTGCTACCACCAAAGATCAGGCCCATCGCATCTATCTTAAAGATGGAATCTTTGCTGAAGTCACACTGCATTTTCAGGATAAAGAATTTGTCGAATGGCCTTGGACATACGCAGACTATCGCACCGAACATGTAAAAGCCTTCCTGAAAAAAGCTAGATCTTTCTATAAGGAAAAACTTAAATCGATCCCCCCGATTGAAGAATATCCCTAACTAGAGCGCACTGAATAAAACAATCATGCAAATAAATGCGCCTGAAATCGAAACTCTTTTAATTACGACCTCTATTTTCTTCATAGGTTGGGCCAGTTCGTTTGTGATGCAGTTCCTCGCTATTCGAATTTCGCCCAAACTAGGATTACTGGATCATCCTGAAGAACGAAAAGTGCACTCAAAGGCGATACCTCGATCAGGTGGATTGGCAATCTGGCTTAGCATAACACTTACCATTCTAGGATTCGTTTTCTTTTTTCCCGACTTGGCGCATGGGTTCAAAAACCTGCTGTTCCCAGCAATTGCCATTTTGGCATTAATAATTCTTGGGCTGATTGATGATGTAAAACCCCTGCCTTGGTGGCCCCGATTACTGGTGCATTTTGGCTGTGCAACTATGGTGGTTGTTGCAGTTGAACCAGAAAAAAACCTTGCATTGATTGCCCTCGCTATTTTCATTATCGCCTTGATTGCCAACGCTTTTAATTTGATCGACAACATGGATCAGCAGGCAGGAGGCGTGGGGCTAATCCTGGTCATCGGCTTAATTGCCTTAAAATTAAGGGTAAACATAACAGATGATTTTGCACTAGTAAGCATTGTGTTACCTTGCTTAGCGGGCGCTCTGATTGGTTTTTTATGGTGGAACCGATCTCCTGCGCGTATTTTCTTAGGCGATGCAGGAAGTATTCCACTGGGATTCTTGCTGGCTTGGGTTGTAGTCCACTTGGTTTCAACAATTGCTGAAGAACACCCATGGCGTTGGCTGGCATTCCCTGCTTTATTCATGATCCCGCTTTATGATCTTATCAGTGTGGTTTCTATTCGGATTTCACAAGGCAAGAGCCCTTTCAAACCTGATAAACAACATCTTTCGCACCGCCTAGAAGCAAGGGGATTTTCTCGAAAAAGAGCAGTCACCATTATTCTGCTTCTGCAATATGCAGGAACCATCATCGGGCTTAGTATTTTAATGGTGCATAATCTTTTCATCGCACTTGGGCTTTTTGTCTGGATTGGTTTATGTGTGCTGGGTATGGCAATTTCTGAGTTCAGATCCAGACCTGTATAATCTTTGATTGGGAGTATTAAATCATCAGCCGTAAAAACAAAACTAAAAAAGTCTTCGACAAACCAGAACCCGCTGCGGTTCCCTCTATAGTTCCCGCAATGACTCCCCGCAACGACAACGGGAAATTGATTTTGATCATTGCAACCATTGCCTTGATTGTTGCAAGGCCACTGGTTAGCGGAGAAGACCCAGCACTTGCAAGCAACGTCACCGACCCGAGTGGCACCACCATCACCCTGATGTGGTTTCTGTTAGCTAGCGCCTGGTCGCTTTGGTCGCTCTTGGCAAAGGTACCTGTAGTGCCAATTGGTATTATTGATTTAGGGTTGATAGGTGTTGCAGGGGTTTATTTCGTATCTACCGAGTTTGCTGCGGCGAATGTTTATGCAGCAAGAATCATATCTTGGGAAATGCTTGGAATGGCTTGTTGTTTCTTTGCAATCAGGCAGGCAACGGTTAACACTCAAGAACAAAAAATCATATTCAACGCTTTGCTTGCAACAGCTTTCGCAGTAGTAATCTTTGGGCTTTATCAATATTGCTGGGAAATGCCCAAATTGCGTGAGCAGTATGGCGACAACATCGAAAAGCTACGAAAAGACTTCTTAGAACAAAGTTCAGGAAATTTTGATCCAGATAATAACTTCCTAGATCAACTGCGAATACGGGTCATGCAAACCCACATCTATAGCACCTTTTCGCATCCTAATACTCTTGCAAGTTTCCTTGCGCTAATGTTGCCCTCTGCCTTGGCTCTTTCAGTTGCAGCATGGTTTAACAGCAAAAGAAAAATACTCTTCCCCATGGCACTGGGGATTGCGGGAGCTTTTATTTTTGCAATCTGGGCAAACTTCAGCAGGGGGGCGATGGCTTCTATCTCGTTGGTTTTGATATCTGGTGCTGCACTTTATCTTTGGAACACATTCCCTGCAAAAAGGGTTTGGCTTCTAGCTTCGATAGTAATTGTTTCTATTTCTGCAGTTATGATTTGGAAAACCAACTCATTGGCGGGCATCTTCCAAAAAGAATCTTCCGGTGGTTTAAGTGCTAGGATCGATTACTGGAAGGGTACATGGAAAATGATTGAACAGTACCCTCTTCTGGGAGTGGGGCCTGGGAACTTTGGAAATTCCTACGCTAGATTCATGAACGAAAATGCTCTTGAGAAAATCAAAGATCCGCACAACTTCGCTTTAGAACTTTGGTCCTCTGCGGGTATCATCGCCCTACTTTTATTTGCAATGGTAATTGCGATATTGTTTCAACGACTGGTGATGCATCATGAAAATGAATCATCAGAGCAGGAGTATAGCAACACAATACAGCCCTGGGTTTGTTACCTTGGGGGCATGTTGGGGCTGTTGATTGCATTTGTCCTGCGGGTTGAATACAAACCTCCTTCTGATTTAATTCAGGAAAGCATTGGCGCACTGCTCCGAACTGCTGCTTGGTTTATCGCGATTGGTGTTTTAGAAAACCTTTACATCAACAAATTCTGGATGAAGAGGATTTTGCTCGCAGGGTTGATTGCAATGCTGCTAAATCTTTGTGTTTCGGGAAGCATCATATTCGCTTCGGTGATGGTGCCTTTCTGGACGGCTGCGGCTCTGGCATGGAGCACCACTTTTTCAGATTCAACCATCAGGGGCCTAAGGCCTGCGTGGGTCTTTCCTATAGTAGCTGGGGTTACGGGATTTTTTATGGTTGGCGTTTTCTTGCCTCTTGCCAACGCCTTCACTTTAGGAACCCAGGCAATTCAAAATGGACAGTTAATCGCAACTTCCCCACCCGATAGAAAAAATGATTCCAAGCTTCTTAAACTTCGCACGATGGTGCTTTCTCCCTTGCAGCAAGCCTCTGCTTTAGAGCCACAGAATCCTCGCTGGAACCTCTTACTTGGCACTTGGTACCCTGTTGCATTTTTCGAAGCTACCCGAAATGGAGACAGCCAAGCGCTGGCTTTTGGCAACGCTGCCCTTCTGGAACTGGACCGAGCTGCAAAATTGAATCGTGAGTCGATAGAGCCCGCTTTGGTTAAAGCCCAAATCCGAACCCTTTACGCAGAAAGCAATAAAACCCAAGCTGTTAATCAGTATCTCGATGCCGCGCAAGCACTTAGGCAGGCCATCCCTTTTGATCCATACGAAATCAAACTGCGTTTCCACCTGGCGAACCTCCTTTGGAGAGCTTATTTGGCAGATGCAAAAAGACCTAATCGCGCTGAACTTCGAGAAGAAGCCCTCCTTCAAACTAAAGAAGCGTTCCGATTAGACGCAATATTCTCAAATTCCCCAAGAAACCTAACAGACAGGCAACGAAAGACATTAAATGCAATCATTCTTGGGAAAGACGCACCAAACCCTTGATATGTAAAGCATGTACGGTTAAAATCAAATCTTGCTAGTTGGGTAATCCTTTGCATTCCATCGGAATCTAACTCGCTTTATTGGCTTTAAATGCATATCAAATATGAACTTGTGGCTTTTTAAACAAGAACCTGATGACTTTTCTTATGCTGAACTCGAAGCGGCAGGCAAGACCCTTTGGGATGGGGTAGCTAACCCATTGGCGCTTAAATACTTAAGACAAATAGCTAAGGGTGATAAAGTCTATTTCTACCACACTGGTAAGGAAAAAGCTGTGGTGGGGGAAATGCTCGTGAGTGCGGGGCCTATAAAAGACCCGAATTCTGATGATGAAAAATTAGTAGTAGTGGAAGTAGTTCCAAGCAAACGACTTAAAAATCCGGTGAGTCTTCTTCAAATTAAAGCAGATTCTTCGTTTTCTGACTGGGAACTTGTTAGAATACCTAGACTTTCAGTTATGCCCGTTACACTAAAGCAGTGGAATCGCATTCAAGAATTGAGCAAACAAATATTATGAGTACGGTATTGGCTAAAGCTGATGCATTACAGGCGAAGACAAAAAAGAAACCGCTTCGAAATGGTAAAGTCATGAAAGCTAAGGGACTTAAGAAACCTTCCACGCGAAAATCCAAGGTCAACTATCGCACCACCACCCAGTTGCGCTCTGATCGATTTCTTGCAGAAATCAAAAACGCAACCAGAGTTACTTTTGTTTCTCACATCAACCCTGATCCAGATAGCATTGGCAGCATGGTTGGGCTTGCTCATCTCGTAAAAAGCGTACTTGGAAAAAAAATCCGATTGACCCGCGATGGCCTGATCAATCGCTCTGAAAACAGAGCCATGGTCGATCTTCTTGGCTTGGAATTAGTTCCGATGGATGGAATTGAATGGCACGAAGGTGATGTTGCGGTAATGGTGGATAGTCAGCCTAAAACAGGCAGGCATTCCAACGAAAATGGCCTGCCTTTGGTGGCAGTGATTGATCACCATGACACACCCGGAAATGTGCGAGGAATTCCTTTTGTTGATGTGCGCAAGAGCATGGGTGCGACTTGTTCTGTGGTTGCAGAATATCTTCGCGAGCAAAATGTGGAAGTATCTTTTAAGGTTGCTACTGCAATGATGTATGGGATGGAAACCGAACTAATGGGTTTCCCTAGGCACGCAAGCAGTGCAGATGAAGAAGCGCTGCTTTGGCTTTTCCCCAAGGCAGATAAAGATTTACTTGCAGAGATACGAAACGCACGCTTACCCCAATCGCATTTTGAAGGGGTTGTTCAAGCGTTACAAAGTTCGTTTATTTATGACAGGCTGATCATTAGCTGGGTTCACGATTTGCCCCAACCCGAACTTGCAGCAGAAGTTGTTGATTTCCTGATTCGTTTTGAAGAAGTTGATTGGGCTGTATGCGCAGGGCTTTTTGAAAACAAATTAATTCTTTCTGCGCGGGCGTCGGGTGCCAACGCCAAGGCTGGCGAACTGCTGAAAAAAGTGGTTGGCCGGATGGGCAGGGCAGGTGGACATGACCGCAGAGCTGGGGGTGCCATCCTAATGAAAAGCATTTCATTCAACGCAGTTGAACAAGCGATGGTAAAACTGCGCAAAAGGCTGCTTAAAGCACTTCACATTGATGAATGCAGGGGCCAACGCCTAATATCACGCAAAGAAATGCTGGAAAACCTGCAATCTTAATCTCATACCCTAATATCTATTTACCGGGCGGATGCCAAACAGGCTGGAACGCTTGTGTGGGATTCATCAGCATGTCCACCGCACGGTGAAGAATCAAAATAAGGGGCCCATCATCTGGGAATTCTGCCAGGCTAAACCCTGATATCTTCGATGCTTCTCTAAAATTGTTTTTTTCGAGTTCGATCAAAGCTTGTTCCGTAACTTGTTTCAGCCTTTTACTCTTTTCGTTCGCTTCGACAAAAACCTCGTAGATATCAACGGGCTCAACCACATTCACCACGGTGGTTTTACAAACCCTGCGCGTAAGGAAACTATCATCTAGTAATTTCTTGGTGGCACCAGTAATCAAAAGGTAGCTGCGTAAATATTTGGTAAGCCCTTCAACCCGGCTTGCCAGATTCACCGAGGGCCCCAACGGACCGTATTTAAATTTAATCGATGACCCAGTGTTTCCCACCCAGGTTTTCCCAGAATTAATACCAATCCCCAGGGCAAGTGGTTCGCCAATCAGCTTACTCCACTTTTCATTGATCAGGGGGATTTGCATTTGCATTTTTTGAGCTGCGATTACGCAACGCTTTGCATGATCTGGTTGATGCCCGGGCGCACCCCACATTGCAAGCATGCCATCGCCGAGGTAGTCCACTAAAACCCCAGATTGATCTTGAACACATTTGGAAAGCGCATCAAAAATAGCGCTCATCAATTTATTGGTACCTTCGGGCCCAATACGTTCGCTAATACGGCTAAAACCCCTTAAATCACAAAACAATAATGTTGCGTCCGCTTCTCTTCCATGAAGCAATGTAGGTTCCAAGGCAAGTTGCCTAGCCAATTCAGGAGTAAAGAATTGTTCGAATTGCACCCTAGCCTGCACTGCATCTTTTTCATGAGTTTGGCGAACTAAGCCTGTGGATAATCCACAAGCAAGCATATCTACTAAAAGGCCTTCGATAATAGCAGAACGGCGTTCACTCCCGGTGGGGGATCTTTCGCCATACAGGACACCAAGAAAATTACCTTTTGAATCCATGATAGGGGCAGCCACGACAGCCATGGCTCCGAGATTAGTTTTCCCGACTTTAATTTCGCCAGTATGCCAAATAGTCTTTTTAAATTCAGAAAGCCTTTTCACAATGTTTTTGTTTGGCTCCCAGTTTTTAATATCAAGAAACTCTGGTGGATGAGCGGTTGCAACTTTCAAATTCCCGGGTGCCCCGAGTAAAACCCGCCCAGACTCAAGGCCCACAATATCAACCAATGCAACTGCTGCTTCCTTTATAAAATCTTGGCTTCCAATAGTACCTTGAAGGACTTGCATGGTCATTTGCAACCAGTTCACAATATCAATAAATTCCGCATCAGTAACATTAGCAAGCTTGTTGGATTGCTCAAGAATGGTGGCATGACCACTGACGGAGTCGGTGATGGAATGAAAAATCTCGACTTCATCTACTGGAATATTTTGAGAATCTGCATGAACCTTGAACAACAAGGTGTGCAAAGCAAAAGAGCAAGGAATGGATTTTTCAACAACCTGATTGGGCTCAAGCATGGTTTCGACATCAAGTTGCCAAGGCTTTTTCGAAGTATTGGTCAGCCGTAAAGTTTTAGCGTTTATCAATTCGAGGGTGATTTGCCTTCTGCTGAAGGATGCCTCTGCCAAGGGGGCGACAACCAATCGATCGAATCCATTTTCACCCGAACCTTGGATGAACGCAATGGGATTGGGTTCGCCAATGCGCTGCCTGCCTATTTCCAAAGAACCTAAAACATCCATGCGCCAGATATTGCCATCTTTCTGATGAATTTCCAATGTACTCAACGAAAATCTCCACTTAGTAAAAGGTTCAGTATTCAATTATGGATCGGGAATTTTTTCAAACAAGCATAAAGTCTTTATAACAGCTAATCCGAGACATTATCTGATTGAAAATCTAGTATTAATTTCCAAGAAAAAACACACCGCTTAGCAAAACCCTTGTTTTACCCCTACTAAATAAGCCTTTTGAAAAATTTTCAAAACTTTGAAAGTAATTCAATCACGTATTGACAGTTATTACAAACAGGGTATCTCAGCGCTCACTTAAGTCGCTCGAACGGTTTGCAGCAAACGGGTTGGGGAACCCAAAGCTAAGAACCAAACGAGGCAGGTGAAAACCTGAAAAACGAAGGCTTAAGAATCTGGGCACGGATTGCCCGGAGCATCGACCAAAAGCTTGCTTGATAATCCAGCAAAGTGAAATGGTCGGTGAAAAAGTTAATGGGGTGCTTCGTGCAAACGAAACATTTTAAAATTGGGGGTTAATGGCAGACACACTGGACTAGTTCCGTCCAGATTCGCCGGGGATTAATGCGCTGAGGGGAAAAGATTGATCTGATGCAGGCGTGAAAACGCCAACAGCCGGGGGGCTGGGCAAAAACCAATCTTTAACAATAATTATAAAGTCTTAAGAGATCTTATAATTTACCTTATTCAAACCATTCTCCGCCGAGTTTTTTCACAAGAAAAGATGTCAAGCCACTTTCACTCGGATGCTACTGAATTAAGGGGATAAACATGGAAGAAATCAACAAAAACCTGACTTGCAACACAGAAGAAACCACAGCGACAGAAGTGGCTTTAGATAAAATGCAAGTTTGGCACGACTTCAGAAAAAACCCATGCGATGAAATGAGAAACCTACTCATTGAAAAATATCTCCACCTTGTTAAATACAATGCTGAAAGAATCTGGGCGCGTCTGCCCGATGGCGTAGAACTTGATGATCTTATTAGTGCTGGGGTTTTTGGTTTGATGGATGCTATCAGTGCATTTGATACCGAACGAGGCGTAAAATTCGAAACTTATTGTGTACCCCGTATCCGTGGCGCAATGCTTGACGAACTTCGCTCGATGGACTGGGTTCCACGATTGGTTCGCAGCAAGGCCAGCAAAATGGAAGAAGCTAGAAAATCGCTCGAAGCTTCATTGGGCCGGGCTCCATTGCCTGAAGAAATGGCTGAAAAAATGGGCGTTCCAATCGAAGAATTCCACAAGTTGCAAGGCGAATCCACCGCAGTCAGCCAAGTCAGCCTTAACAAAAAATGGTATGAAACCGACAGCTACAAAGATGTTCGTGAAATCGATATCGTTGAAGATAAACGAGCTGAAGACCCTACCAAGAAAATTCAAAACCGCGATTTGATGAAAATGGTTACCAGGGGCCTTAATCGTAATGAACGCCTCATTATCATTCTTTATTATTATGAAGACATGACCATGAAAGAAATTGGCGCAACGCTTGACCTTAGCGAATCACGAGTAAGCCAGATGCACTCTAGCATTGTTAGCAGGTTGCAAACCCAACTCACCGACAGACGGGTTGAATTTAGCTTCTAATTAAAAATCATTAAAAAGAAGCAGGAGTGGGGATTTAATCCCTGCTCCTGCTTCTTTTTCCATTTCTGCCCAAGATCTCCTATAATAGATGGATCGGTACAGGATCCGTTTGCTTTTGTGGAGGTTTTCCGAATGAGTGGTACTCAGTTCAAAATTCTTATCGCTGATGATAATCCCCA
Source organism: Planctomycetaceae bacterium UBA969 (assembly GCA_002303765.1). Taxonomy (GTDB): domain Bacteria; phylum Planctomycetota; class Planctomycetia; order Gemmatales; family Gemmataceae; genus UBA969. Next base: position 12,464 of record DBCB01000160.1, on the reverse strand, counting down.
AGGTGCAGAACTTCTTGAAGCCTACCTTGCGGACACCGATTTTTTGGTAAAAACTGCAGGCGATGGCGAACAAACCCTTAAAATCGTATCTGAATGGAATCCTGATTTAATACTTTTAGATATCATGATGCCTAGGATGAGTGGTTTTGAAGTTTGCAAACGGCTTAGAAGCAACGCCCAGACGAAAACCATACCTGTTATCATGGTAACCGCTTTAGATCAGCTTGCAGATGTAGAACGCGCAGTCGATGCAGGGACTGATGATTTTATTTCCAAACCCATCAAACAAAACGAGCTTTTGCTTCGCATTAATGCTCTTTTAAAGGCTAGGCACTCTGCCAACGACCTGGCCCGTACACTTACTTATCTGGAGGCACTACAGCAAAGCGGGATTCAATCCCCCGCCCGCTAGTACCACAAGCAACATGTCATTACCAAAAATCATATTGAAACAAGGCAAAGCAAAGCCTTTTTATAGCAGACACCCCTGGGTTTTTGCAGGCGCGATTTCCAAAACAGAGAACTCTCCAACAGATGGCGCAGAAGTTGAAGTCTTTTCCTCAGAAGGCAACTTTATTGCACGCGGGCTTTACAATAGCCAAAGTAAAATCCAAGTGCGGCTTTATACTTGGAACGTAGATCAACCTTTGGACAAAGATTTCTTCAAATCTAAATTCCAAAATGCAATCCAGTTGCGAAACGATCTTGGACTTAATAACAACGAAGTCGGTTGCAGATTGGTTTTTAGTGAGGCAGATGGCCTTTCCGGACTTTGCGTTGACAAATATGGAAAATGGCTTGTGATGCAATTCACCTCGCTCGCAATGGCCAGCCGCAGGGAAATGTTTGCAGATATCCTGCAGGAATTACTTAACCCCGAGGGCATTTACCTGCGAACGGAAAAGGGCATCGGCAAACTAGAGGGCATTTCTCTTCAGGATGAAATTTGCAGAGGCACTCCTCCCGAAGGAACCATACCCATCCAAGAACATGGCCTTCAATTCATGGTTAACCTCACTGAAGGACAAAAAACTGGCTATTATCTTGACCAACGAGATAACCGCCTAGAAGCTGCGAAGCTTGCGAAAGGTAGGAAGGTTCTTGATGTCTTTTGTTATGGGGGCGGTTTTTCCCTACATGCTTTAAAGCATGGGGCAATTGAAACAGTAGGAATCGATCAATCGGCATCAGCGCTTCATCTCGCAGCGGATAACGCCAAGCGAAATAATTTGGGCCCAAGCAGGTGGATTTTGGGCAGTGCCTTTGAAACTTTGGCCGAATTAGTTAAGACTGGCGAAAAATTTGGTGTCGTTGTATTAGACCCTCCAAAATTCGCCCGCTCGCGAAGTGCCATTGATGAAGCAATTAAAGGATACCGAAGGCTAAATACATTAGGGCTAAAACTTTTGGAACCGGGTGGATTTCTGGTTAGTTGTTGTTGCTCTGGACTCATCACCATGGATATGATGGAGCAGATATTGGCCTTAGTAGGGGCTGATGAGAAAAGAGACATTCAGGTATTGCAGCGCAGGGGACCTTCCCCTGACCATCCAGTTGCTGCCACCTGCCTCGAATCCCATTATCTCAAGTGTATTATCACTAGGGTGATGTAATTTTTGTCTTTTGGTTGTGTTGATACCGTGTTGTAAAGGTATCGTGGTTTTATTTAAACGTATTGTTTGAAAGGATTTTATTCATGTTTAAATTTTGGCGGTTTACACCTGTTGCGATAGTTTTAGCTTTGGCAATAGGGTCGTTTGCAATTTCTTATGCTCAAGAATCTGCACCCAAAGTTCAACTACCTGCAGATACTCAAGCCCTTATACGGTTTAATTTCCGTGCTATGATTGATTCACCCCTTGCCAAAAAAATGGGCATTGAAAAAGCATCTGAAGTAATCAAATCTGTTCCAGGTGGCGAAATCCTTGCTGAAATGGGTTTCGATCCCCTTAAAGATATCGACTCCATCACTATTGCTGCTCCTGGTGGCGGTGATATGGAAAAAGGCCTGATTATCGTTGCAGGCAAGTTCAAAGCAGAAAAGCTTGTTGCAAAGGCTAATGAAGAAGCTAAAAACAACAAAGATAAAGTAAAAACCCACAAAGCAGGCGATAAGACTATTTTTGAAGTGATCATCCCTGAACAGCAAGTTCCCATGTTTATGATGATCGCATCCAACAGCACCATCCTCGCATCCACCCAAAAAGATTATCTCGAAAAAGCTCTTGCTAACGCAGGAAGCAAACTTGCTAACAAAGATTTTTCCTCACTCGTTGAAAAACTTGATCCTAATCTCGCTATTTCCATGGTTGCTGTCAGCAGTGCTTTTCCTAGCAAAGCTATTCCTGAACCTGCCAAGGCTATCATCGAAGGCATTGATTCAATCGGTGGCGGTATTGGCGTCGACAAAGATGTAACCTTAAGTGTGAATGTTTTCACCAAGGATGAGGATTCTGCAAAGAAACTTAAAGAAACCATGGATCAAGGAATGGCACAAGCTTTAGGCTTCCTTGGCTTGATGGCTGCCCAGCAAAAAGAACTCACTCCTGTTCTGGAATTTGTCAAATCGATGAAGACCAGCTCCAAGGCAAAGATGATGTCCTTGGAAGGCAAGTTGCCAGGCAAAATGATTGAAGATGCGATTTTGGGTTCGAAGTAAACTTCTTTAAACCTATTGAAACACAAAAGGCTTTCCCTTACTTCGGTAGGGGAAGGCCTTTATTATTAGGTAGATCAGGATTTTTCTTATTACTTTTTGGCCCCGCATCTTTTAGCAATCTCGAAACATTTTGCCCATCCTTTACACCATTTTGCGCATTGAAATGAAAAGCCTCTTTCAACCAAAACTTCATTTCTGGATACGTGTTGCAAATGCTAATTGCAAAACTTGGGCTAACCTTGTTAAGATATTCCTGCGATTTATTAGGCTCACTTTTCAAAGCATAAACAATCCCCAATCCAAGGTTACCCAATCCTTCATATTTACTGTTAAGCTTGCAAGATTGATAAAGTTTTTCTGCATCATCAAGCTTGTGACTGCCCAGATAAAGCAGACCTAGATCTGTGCAAACCCCGGACCCACCTGCAGTGTTCTTGGATTTAGAATTGGAATTCAAATAGCGATCCACAGTAAGTTTCAAGGATTGTTCACTGTAACTGTTATCCAGAATATCTTCATCAATTTCATGCAGATTTGAAATCATTACCAAATGTGAAGTTTGATTACTTTTGTAGTACCGGCCTGTTATGATTCCCAGAAAGACAGTGCCCAAGATAACAACGATTAAAAGCTGTCTCGTTTTTGAAATCCCACCCCACGGATTAACAGGTGCTTTATAAATCCCTGTAGATCCATTTAGAAACACCTGTGTATCGCTGTTTTGTATCGCGGTTATACTCGGAAATGACGCAAGCAATTCGAGATCTATCTTTTCTTTTTTAGAAATCTGCACCAGAGAATTCAAAACCTCAGCAAATGATTGTGGCCTTTTCATCGGATCGACTGACATCATTTTTTGCACCAATTCGCAGATGTCTTTGGGAAAATCAGGGCGAATGGTTTCAAGTAATTCCACTTCTCCACGCAAGTGCTTAAATGCCACCTCCACAGCGGTATCTCCATGATAAGGTGGCTGACCTGCAATCATGTGATAGGCGGTCACACCAAGAGAATAAATATCAGTGCGCTGGTCAATTTGTTTTCCTTCAACCTGCTCGGGCGCCATGTACAAAGGCGTTCCTAAAGTCATTCCTGTTTGTGTAAGATTCAGAGGTTGGACTAACGCCGCAAAGCGAGCTAGTCCGAAATCTGCAACCTTAACTTCGCCTTTTCGAGTAAGAAGAATATTCTCTGGTTTAATATCGCGATGGATAATGCCCAATTCACTTGCCCGCTGTAAAGCAGATGCCACCTGCCTTAGTACACTGACTAGGGAATGAACATCAAGAGTTCCCCTTAGTGCGAGATACTCCTTGAGGTTCCTGCCTTCAACATATTCAAGTGCCATGAAATGCTGACCCTCAGCTTCACCAATGGCATAAACTTGAACGATACAAGGGTGAACAACCTGGGCAATAGCCTCGGCCTCTTTTTTAAATCGTTGCAGGGAATCATTATCTTCTGCAAGATCGGTTCTTAAAATCTTAAGTGCAACTTTTCGTTTAAGTGAAACCTGTTCCGCAAGAAAGACTTGCCCCATACCGCCATGGCCCAATTTATAAAGCACTTTGAAATCGCCAATCAATTTACCCCCGAGGTCACTATATTTAGCGGGGCTTGAATGATTTTTGGAATTATGATTCTCAGGGGTGTTCATAAAAAGCTTAGGGTGTTAACACCTAATTACAGAGCCTTATTTTTCTGCGGAGGAAAAACCAAGAAACTGATGCACATCGTACTGGCAGCAATAATCATTATTGCCTAGGGCAAATAGGTGGTTGGAATCGGTACCAAAAGCGATGGCTTTGACTCTAAAATCAATGGCCAGGGTACCAAGATGCGTGAAATTTTCGACAGACCAGAATCTAACCTGCTGATCTTCAGAAGATGCTGCAAGAAATTTTCCATCTGGGCTAAAGCAAATAGAGTTAATTGAGTGCTGGAACTCGCAGAGCATTGCAACTTTTTCAAAAGTTTGAAGATTAAGCACCATGACCTGCTTACAAACAAGCGCACAAGCCAAGTACTTTGCATCAACACTTATCGCCAAGTGAAATGCACCCATATTGCAACTATAAACAAGCTTATTGGTATCTAAATCCCACAGTGCAATCTGACCATCTTTGCCACTGGTGGCTAACCAATCGACCCCTGCAACAACCAATCGATTCGCATCAGGGACAAAAACAATATCAGCGATGGAGTTGCCATCAACCGCATCCGTGAGTTGAATGGAAGGGCTGTTATTTTCAAGATTCCAAACACAAACTTCAGTGGTTAGAACGCCACCAGATGCCAAGAATTTCCCGCAGGGTGAAAAAGCCAGACTAGTTGCAGGAGAGCAGGAACTCTCTACGATTTTAGTGAGTTTCCCTGCATGATAATCCCAAAGGGCGATAGAGCCTGAAGGGTTTCCACGCTGTTGCTTAGGGCCTTGAAAGATAAAAGAACCCGCCAGGACTTCGCCATCTTTTGAAAGAGCAAACGAAAGAAAGTCTTCTGGATTGTTCATCCCATAAGGGAAGGGTTTTTCTTTTATGCTATCGATATTCCAAATGTTAAGTGCATTGCCTGGGTTAAGAACCAAGAGTTCATTTTGCACAGGGTGTACGCAAATAGAATTGCGCAGCATACCCGGATGTACAGAAAGTGCTAGTTTAGTTTGCGGTTCAAAATCCCACGTAGTTATGTGGACAACACCTCCGCTTGCAATGGTCTTGCTATTGGGGCTGAATGCTAAAAAGCGAACCTCTTCATCCATCTCGCGGGCAGCACCAACCTCCTGAAACAATTCCGTCGACCAAATTCGCACCAGCAGATCTGAATCTGCAGAGGCCAGATATTTCCCATCTGGGCTTAAGGCGATTGCCTGCACTTGAATAGCATGGCTGTTAAGCAGAATAATTGGCTTGCGATCAACTGCATTCCAGACCCTTACCGTTGTGTCCCACCCTGCAGAATAAAGCCTGCTGCCATCGGGCGACCATACCATATTGGGAATTCGATCCTTATGACCTATAAGTTTCCCTACTGGTTTCAGGCTTATGGTTTCCAAAAGAGTGATACTGCAATCTTCGGTGGCCACTGCAAGTTCAAGCCCATCAGGTTTGAATGAAAGTGCGCTAACTCCCAACTTGGAAAGATGAACCTCAGCAATTGGTTTTTTATTCTTAAGATTCCAGAGCCTTACTTTGCCATCTTCATGGCCGGTGGCAAGAAGGTTACTATCGAATGAAAAAGCTAGGGAAGTCACCCAGCTTAAAGATCGGGCGCCCCATTTGTGTTCCCCAGATTGTACATCCATCACATGGATATAATCAGATGCGCCTGCAGCCAAGCTTGCATCTTGATTAAACCGCCAAAGCGGTATCATCGGTTCCAGTTCTTTTTTTATCTGCTCTTGGTTGGTTTTGATATTCCAGAACCCCAGAATCCCATCTTCTTCGATCGTCAGGATCGTATGTGGATTTCTGAAGGTAAGTGCGGAAATTTCGCTCTCGGTTCTCATCGGGCTTTTATCAAAGACCCGAACCAAGATTGAGGCGGATTCCATAGGCAGGTTTAATGAGTAGTCGGTTCGCATAGTACATTTCGCATGGTACATTACTAATCAGGAATTCAAAACCATCATAAATTATTTTACACACTTTACTGCAATCTGCATTCATTATCGTAACAATAACTTAAGAATTAATTGTTAAAGGATTATTAACCATGGGCAATAAAGCTGAACTTGAATTTATTTCCTGGCTCAGAACCCAGGCAACCCCCAAAAATTGGGTTCCCGTTGGCCCGGGGGATGATACCGCTGTTGTTAACTGGCCCAATGATAAACCATGCCTCGTAACCTCCGACATGCTGCTGGAAGGGAGTTGCTTTATCTTGGCAGAAGCTGGCGCAGAAAGAATTGGCCGCAAAGCCATGAATGTTAATTTAAGTGATATTGCAGCCATGGCTGGCATACCTCGTGCTGCTTTGGTCAGCTTAGCGCTTCCTAGAAATGGTGGAAAACAGCTCGCTCAACAACTTTTTAACGGGCTAAAGCAAGCTGCAGATATCTTTGATACCGCCATCGTGGGTGGCGATACCAACTCTTGGAACGGCCCCCTTGCAATTAGCATTACTTTACTTGGTTACCCCGGGCCAAAAGGGCCAATTCTTCGAAGCACTGCAAAACCGGGCGATGCCATTCTGGTTACTGGCCAACTGGGTGGCTCAATTCTCGGGAAACATCTTGATTTTATTCCTAGAATCGCTGAAGCGCAGCTTCTTTCGCAGCTTGCTAACCTAAACTCTATGATCGACCTTAGCGATGGACTAGCACTCGACCTTCATCGCTTATGCGCTGAAAGTAAATGTGGTGCGACTCTTTTTGCGGATCAAATCCCCATTGCTGATTCTGCATTCCAGATGAAGGATGACAAAACGCCCCTGCAACACGCTTTAGGGGATGGCGAAGACTTTGAGCTTTTGTTTTCCCTACCCGCATTTGAGGCCCAACATTTGTTAAAAGACCAACCATTAAAGGGCATACGGGTCACTCAAATAGGGGAAATCACAAAAGATGGGTTTTTAATGGAAGAAAAAGGGCGAAAAATTCCTCTCGAGGCGTTAGGATATATACATCAATTTGATTGATTGGCATTCCTTACATTGGAGACTTCCCAGATGCGTCGGAACATTCTTTTCTTAACTGCGTTATTCTCTTTCTCCAGCTTCTTGTTCGCTGAGGAATGGCCCGCTTGGCGTGGCCCTAGAGGCGATGGAATTTCTACCGAGAAAAATCTTCCACTCAAATGGAGTAAGACTGAAAACATTCGCTGGAAAACCTCCATTCCAGGTAAAGGCCACTCTTCACCCATCGTGATCAATGACCGTATTTTTCTATCTACCTGCCTTGAAGATAAACACGAACGCAGACTCCTTTCCATCGATCGTAATTCCGGCAAGGTGCTTTGGGACAAACCTCTTTTAGTTTCCGACCTTGAAAAGAAGCATGGCGAAAACAGCTTTAGCTCTGCTACTCCTGCATCCGATGGCAAACACCTCTGGATCAGCTTCATGGATTTCCCTGCTGTTCGCTTGTTTTGTTACGACCTCGAAGGCAACAAGGTTTGGGAACAAAGCCCAGGCAAGCTTCTCTCACGACATGGGTTCTGCTCTTCCCCAGTTCTTCACAAGGATCTTGTAATCCTTAATTGCGATCAAGATGCTGAAGGCTATATTGTGGCTTACGAAAAAAACTCGGGCAAAGAAAAATGGCGCGTTGATCGTCCCAACAAAACCAGAAGCTATTGCACCCCTGTACTTATCAACACTGAAAAATTCCCCGGAGTCACCCAACTTGTTCTCAGCGGCAGCAAGTGCGTCACCGGTTACGATGCAGATACTGGAAAACTACTCTGGATCATCGATGGCCCCACCGAACAATATGTCGCTAGCCTCGTATTTTTAGACCAGATCCTTTTCCTTTCCACCGGGTTCCCTGAATATCACCTCATGGGCATCAACCCTGATGGCCGGGGCAATGTCACCAAATCCCATGTCGTTTGGCATATCCCCCACAAAGAAAACGGACCAAAGGGCGCTTCCTATGTTCCCTCTCCCATCGCTCATGAAGGGCATTTCTATGTAGTTTCCGATGCTGGCTATCTCGGTTGCATCGAATCAAAAACCGGCAAACGACTCTGGATGGAAAAACTAGGCAAAAAGCACCACGCTTCCATTGTCTATGGCGATGGAAAGTTTTACATCGCTGATGATGATGGCAATACCTGGGTGGTCAAAGCCAGCCCCAAGTTCGAGATTCTTTCCAAGAATGAACTTGGCGAAATGTGCTATGCCTCTCCTGCGATTTCCAAGGGCGAAATTTTCATTCGTACCTGGAACTCTCTATACTGTATTTCTGACAAAACTACTTCCGCAAAAGCGAAATAGATACAGGATCAATTTATGACTGAAGCTTGGATTGTTCAGGCTGTTCGATCTCCGATAGCTCGTGCCCATCCCGAACAGGGCTTTTTCAGATTCGTCAGACCCGACGATATGAGTGCCGATATTCTTAAAAACCTTGTCGAACGCTCTGGCATCGACCCCAATTTGATTAACGATGTTTTTTGGGGTTGTGCCAGGCAGATCAATGAACAAGGTTATAATGTCGCTAGGCAAGCAGTCTTGATTGCTGGACTTCCCCTAACAGTTTGTGGCACCACTGTTAATCGAAATTGTGGCTCGAGCCTCGAGGCCCTTCATCAGGCAACTAGGGTAATTCTTACTGGCGAAAATGATGTTGCAATTGCAGGAGGCGTTGAGCATATGCATAAGGCGGGCTGGGATACCATCCCCGAGCTTAGCCCACAGATGCTAAAACGCCATTGTGCAGATGCTTTTCATATGGGCATGGTTTGCGAACATCTTGCATCGAAATTCCAAATCTCCAGGGAGCTTCAGGATGAATTTGCATTACGCAGCCACAAACGGGCCGCAGGTGCCTCCAAAGATGGCTTGTTCACAGACGAAATATTTCCAGTCTGGGGCCATACCATCACGGGTGAATTCCAACCTTTTTCAACTGATCAAACCATTAGGCCAGACACTTCTCTACAAGCTCTCGCCAAGCTTAAGCCTGCTTTTCTAGAAAATGGAACCATCACTGCAGGCAATGCTTCACCTTTCAGCGTGGGCGCTGCAGCAGTCATGGTCATGGCGGATCAAAAAGCAAAAGAGCTTGGGCTGGTTCCTTTCGCAAAAGTCAAAGCTATGGCAATCGCAGGTAATGACCCATTATTCATGGGGATAGGCCCAGTGCCCGCAATTCAAAAAATACTTCAAAAAACAGGGCTCTCTTTAGATGAAATAGAGATCATTGAAATTAATGAAGCCTTTGCAGCACAGGTGCTATCAGTTGCAAAGGAACTGAAAATCGACTTCGAAAGAATCAACAAGCTGGGTGGGGGCTTGGCACTGGGCCATCCGTTGGGCGCATCAGGCGCAAGGATTATCACCACCATGGTTCACGAAATGAAAAGGTCGAATGCCAAGTACGCTCTTGCTGCAATGTGCATTGGCGGAGGCCAAGGGATTGCAACCTTGCTGGAACGCGTTAGTTAGCACTAAAATCGGGTGGATACTTTTTGGATGCCTGAGGGCTTGCCAAAGGGCTTGCTTCCGGCTCCACAATTTCAGGCGTCATTTGTTCTATCACTTCAAGCAACAGCGTTGCTCGATCTTCAACATTCACTAACTGCAAAAGAAGAATTTTCAAATCCACGCTTAAAGGCAATGCAAAACTAAATACGTCACAAAGATTACCCAAGCTTAAATCACTTTTCACCAATCGGTCGAGTTGCGCCTTAGCACTGGGTTGCTGCGTAAACCACTTGGTCATCCGGTTTAACAACTTAGTTCGAATTCGATTTGAATTGTCTTCGGAAGGAAGTGGTACATCATGCAAAATTTCAACTTTAGCTGTGCGGTAAAGCTTGCCATTATTTACTTCTTTGATGATTTTCGCACGTGAAACCCCTTGTAATAGCAAATTAAACCGACCATCAGGTAATCGCTCTTCCTGAATTATCTTTCCTATGCAAATCTCAGGAAAGATAGGCGCGACATTATTGGCACCATAACCAGCAGATGGCCGCAGCAAACACATCGCAATTAAACCATTATCATCAAGGGCATCTTCCACCATCTGCTTGTAACGGGGTTCAAAAATATGCAATGGTTGGATGACACGCGGAAATAGAACCACATTAGGCAGAGGGAATAGCCTCACCTTACCGTCAAAATTTTCCAATATTGTAGGATCCATGCTCATGACCAATTACAATAACTTAATGAATTGTAAACTCAATATTATTTATAGTCAGCAGCAAGATGGGTTTTCGACCCTTGCAATACATTATCGGAAAAGAGGTTTCTTTTGTTTTCTTCCCAATTAAGTGCCACTACTTTAGAAAACTTCTGCAGGACTTTATCCCGGGGCCTGCATGCAGGGCTAGATCCCATTCGAATTCTCCGCATGGAGGAAAAAAGAGGCGGTTCGGCCCTTTCTGTCGCCTCAGGCGAAATCGCAGATTCTCTTTCAAAGGGCGATACCCTTAAAGAAAGCTTTGACCAACATTCAAACCTTTTTCCATTGCTTATGCTCTCCATGATCCAAGTTGGGGAAGAAACTGGTAGCCTACCGGAAATTCTTAATGAACTATCCCGACATTATGGCGAACAAGCCATGCTTCAACGCAAACTTAAAAGCCAAATCACCATGCCCGTTTTTCAATTCGGCATGGCCATTGCTGTGATCGCAATTCTAATTCTTGTTCTGGGATTTCTTCCCAAGGCCCAAGGTCAGCCAGATTACGACCCCTTGGGTTGGGGACTAAAAGGCACAACAGGCTCTATCTTCTTCCTGGGAATTATCATCAGCATAATAATCGGTGGAGTTTTATTCTGGAAAATCGTGCTAAGCAATGTTGTATTCAAGGCAAAAATATCCGCAATCTTTGTCAACCTTCCCATGGTTGGCGCCTACCTTAAAGAAAGCGCATTGGGAAAATTTTCCATCGGCCTAGGCCTGACTCTCGATTCCCCAATGTCCACCAAAAAAGCACTGAGGCTTAGCATGGACATAACCTCCAACGAAGCTTTTATTCAAGCCTGCCAACCTGTACTCGCCTCGATTAAAAAAGGCCAACCCATTGTCCAAGCATTATCTAAGTGCAGTATTTTCCCAGAAGAATATCTGGCGCAAATTGAAGTCGCTGAAGAGGCGGGTTCCATCCCAGAAACCTGCAAACGGCTCGCCCTTCAACACTCTGAAGAAGCAGGTAGGCAACTCTCGATTATTTTTTACTTGATGGGTGGCGCTGTCTGGCTGTGCACCGCTGGTTTTATTATTTTTATCATCGCAAGAATGTATGGATCTTACCTGGGTATGCTGGGCGGCTAACGCTTAACTTTATTTTCAGGTTTGAAGCTCGTGGTTCGAATCGTGCTTCCCACACGGTGCTCGATCACAGCAATATCACACAAACCCAACGCAGTTTCCCCCAACAATTTTGGCGCCCTCTTTGCTAGGTCTTTTGGCAGAAAATTAGGCTCCTTTAAATTCAGCCGGTATTCCTGCCTTACTTCCAACTCATCAGGCAATAATTGCTTCAATCCTTGTAACGCATGACGATGAGTGCATAGCACCACGGTCTTTTTCCTCGACAGCAGCACATCTCGAAATTCATCAAATTCCTTACTGCGATAA
>DBCB01000160.1:0-531 GCA_002303765.1 Planctomycetaceae bacterium UBA969 | reverse complement strand
ATTTTTTAAGTCTTCTCTTCCTAGATAAAAAGCTACCGCATTACACTCCCTCGGATAGCAAACCACGGCTTGATTTTCATCTGTGCAAAGTTCCCTGATGATATTTTTTGCAATCAAAGGCGATCTGAAATCCGCATACCAAGGCAGCGCAACCCCTTGAGTAACACCTAGTAAAAGGAATAACCCCCCTGCAATCACTAGTGTCGATTTCTTTTGTAAATAATGATTACGAACAAGAAACGCACCAAACATCAACGCCAACGGCGGAAAAGCAGGAAGTATATAAGTGGGCAATTTGCAACCCGATAAGCTAAAGAAAAACAAACACCAGAAACCTGCGAGCAATAAAAACCCAGTCTCTTTCGAACGAGTGGCTCTTTGCTCTAAACTCACCGATTGCATTGATTTTATCCAAGGCCATAACACAAACAGTAACGGCAACATTCCACCCAGCAACACCGGGATATAAAAGAACACCCCCCGTTGATGATCAAACGGTTCTAAAAACCGCATCACATGGTGTTCCCAAAC
>DBCB01000319.1:18622-20049 GCA_002303765.1 Planctomycetaceae bacterium UBA969 | reverse complement strand
GGGTAAGCATAGCCCAACTTAAGCTGGCGTTTCTTTAATCACTTTTAATTCGGTTGGCCGGGTAATTGAACCGGGGCGGGGCTGCCCTTCGATCCTTTCACTATTCCAACTAAATCAATGCCTCCAACTGGCACTGCCATTTGAAATACTTCGCCATATTCAAAACCACAACGGCTGCCCATTGCGTTATTAAGCCCCATCACGGTGTGCCTGATTTTGTGAAAGCGTTTTTCATCAAACTGCGATTGATAGCATTGGACTGAAGCCATTTTCTTTTCAATCGTAGAGCTTATATCGATGGTGAAAGAGCCGGGGAAGTGTCGGATTTCTGCATCAAATGGGAAGGGCGCATAAACAAGGTGAGTGATACGGTGGGGCGGGGTGTTCCCAAATTTCTCATCCCATTTGGTGAGTTGGGAAGAAAATCTTGAAGCCTCGATGAGTAATTGCGCCTGGTAATGATCAGGTGAAGCTGCGGGTGTTCTGCCACTGGTACCTAGAAGGATATCGGGTTTTAGTTTTCGTAAAAGAGTCGCGAGCGCAAAGCGATTTTCAGGGCTATCCATGAGAATGCGGTTGGGCAAACCAAGTTGAAATCGGGCCTGAACTCCAAGGGTAATTCTTGCTTGTTCTGCTTCTTTTGCCCTTATTTCTTCAGATCCCCTTGGGGTTGGTTCGCCTGTGGTTAGGTCTATAATTGCGACTTTATAGCCTTGCGAGGTAAGCATTGCAAGGGTGCCACCGCAGGTTATTTCGAGGTCATCGGGGTGGGCTGCTACAGCAACAACATCCCATTTTTCACCAAGATTTGCAGTCATTGTAAGCTCCGGAGAAAGATTAAAATTTCTTCATAATGATGGTTTAACATAAAAAATCAGAATTTCTCTCATGATTTATTCACGAGTCATCTGTTATCGAGGATAATAGATATGCGTGTGATTAAAAAGCCGAATGGGGGAATGTCGTGAAAATTCTTCTGGTTGAAGACCACAAATTGCTGGCAAGATCTTTGAAACAAGCTCTGGAGGAAGATGGCTTTGCTGTTGACCTTGCTGTTGCAGGGGACGAAGCCGATGCCAAGGCCCGTGGTGCTATTTATGATGTTGTTATTTTGGATCTTATGCTTCCGAAGATTGATGGGCTGACCTTGTTAAAAGGTTGGCGCAAGGATGGGCTTACTTTTCATGTTCTTATTTTAACAGCGATGGGCACATTGGAAGATAAAGTGCTGGGATTAAACCTTGGAGCGGATGATTACCTTCCGAAGCCTTTTGAATTGACTGAATTTCTTGCAAGGGTTCGAGCTTTGGTTCGCAGGGGGCATCAAGCAAAGGATCCTATTCTTCGCATTCATGATTTGGAAATTGATACAGGAGCACGAAGTGTTCGCAGGGCGGGCAAAGATATCTATCTTACTCCTAGAGAAT
>DBCB01000319.1:10266-18594 GCA_002303765.1 Planctomycetaceae bacterium UBA969 | reverse complement strand
TTTCTTTGTTACCATCGGGGTAAGGTGGTTACAAGGTCGATGGTGTGGGAACATTTGTATGATGAAAATGATGATAATACTTCCAATGTGGTGGATGTATACATCAGGTATCTGCGCAATAAAATTGACAAGAACTTTACCCCGCCTTTGATTCTTACGCGCTGGGGTGAAGGATACATGATCAAGGGTGATTAAGATGCGATCGATCCGATTTTCATTAACGATATGCTTTCTCGCACTACTTGCGTTTTCGCTGGGTGGGGCATCGTTGATGGCGTATCGAAGCGCCTCGCGTAATTTGGAAGGCCGTCTTAGCATTCAAAAAGAACTCGCCCAAACCACCTACAAAGACCGTTGCAGAGACGAGGAAAACAGGCTTGATGATGCTCTTTTATTTCAGGCCCAGACACTCGCAAGGCTTGTGCAATTTCATGTTGATTGGGGCAGATTACGATTCCTGGAATTACACACCCTTGGCTTGCTGGCTGCACCTGCTAGCTCCAGCGCTTATGTTCAGGCTCCTATTTGGGCGCTTCAAGGTACTCGCAGTTTTGCCTTTGATTTATTTCGAAGGGCAACTCCCTCTATCCGCTTTGATCCTGCTGAACTTTTAACCCGACTGGATGGTCAGGTTGCAGAGTTTTTTCAAATCGATACTGCTTGGAATGCCTCTTACAAATCCAATTCCCTAGAAGCTATGAGCATGGCAATCAATTTGGCGACCTTCGCACCAGACGAAGTGCTGCATTGGGAATATGAAGATATGCAGTTGAATGAAAGTTTGAAAGTGCGGAGGGTTGTGTTGAAGGCATCGCGATTTTTACTGGGGCCTAATTTGCCTGCGCCTTTGCGTAATCGCAATCCAGGTCCAAACAGGGGCGCAGAACCTCCTCCTCCGCCCCGCAATAATAATTCTGCAGATGCTTCATTTAGGCCTGCAATTTTTATCCAGTGTGCCTATGACTTAGCCAAACGGGATACTTTGTTTGCTTCTTTCGCACAGCAAAGAGATGAAGATATTCTTAACTTTGCAAGCGAACATAAAAAAGATCTCGAGGGCTTTCGTGGTATGCTTGCTGCGATTAATCTGCTTACCTTTCTTGCAGGCGGGGGCATTTGCTTGTGGCTTGTAAGGCTTGGCCTTGCCCCGTTAAATCTTCTTACGGTTGCAGTAAGCCGTATCAATGAAAAAGATTTCAATCTTGATATCACCGAAAAACAGTTACCTGAAGAGTTAAAACCCATTGCAATCAGGTTGGGACTGACTTTGGATCAGTTGAAAAAAGCATTTGCCCGAGAGAAACAGGCCACGGCAGATATCTCTCATGAGTTACGAACACCGCTTTCTGCGATGCTTGCAACACTAGATTTGGCACTGCGAAAAACCAGAACCGTAGAAGAATATCGGGTGATGTTGGAAGATTGCAGGGAAAGTTGCACCAACATGCATAAGGATGTTGAAAGGTTGCTTACGCTAGCGCGATTGGATGCGGGTGCAGATCCGTTCCGCCCAGAGTTATTTGATCTTTCTCATCTGGCTTCTGATTGTGTCAAGATGCTTTCTCCGCTGGCGCAATCCAAGGGGATTGAACTTCAGTTTGAGGGTGAACCAAATCTTGATATTCAATCTGATCCGGGCAAATTAAAAGAGATTCTAGTTAATCTGCTTCATAACGCTGTTCAATATAATAAGCCCGCAGGGAGTGTGTTTTTAAGATTAAGCTCGCGCCCGGGATCAATCATCATTGAAGTCGAAGATAACGGCATCGGAATTGAAGCTTCCAAAAAGAATAGGATTTTTGAACGCTTTTTCCGGGTAGACGCTTCTAGAAGCCATGGCGATTCCACGAACTGTGGATTGGGGTTAGCCATTGTAAAAGGTTATGCAGAGTTACTAGGTGCAGGCCTAGAAGTAACTAGTGAAATTGGTAAGGGATCAATTTTTAAAATCGTTTTACCGGCACCTTTAATTAAAGAAGCCTTTGCTACAAGTGGTATATAAGTCCGGGTTATTTTTTCGAGAAGTCGGGCAGCTTGCCTGCGGTTACTTCTTTTTCCCATTCATCGAGTAATGGCCAACCGATAGCGCAAGTGCCAAAATCCGCCATGTATTGATACTCGGTCAATCGATTGATGGCCTTGGTAATGATTTTCTGATCGCGTTTGAAAACAGGACCATGGCTTGGAAGCAGGAACTGAGAGTCATCTGCAAGGATTCGTTTCAACGATTTAATAAAGTCAGGGATGTTAGAGCCATGATGCGCATCGATTACGCCCACGCAGCTATCTTTATAGATATTATCACCACTGAAAAGCAGGTTACCCATTTTAAAACTGAGCTGCCCTTGGGTATGGCCTGGTGTGTGCCAGACTTCCAATGTTTGATCGCCTACTTGGATTTTATCACCTTCGTTTAGAACGATATCCACTTTACACTTGGGCATGGGGATTTCTATTCCCTGGGCCTTAATGGTGGCATAGGTAACTATTTCATCGCCTGTTTCAATCGGTTCGACACTCGCGGGGTGCGCTGCGATTTTGGTTTTAAGTAGTTCCCGAGCCTTTGCAGAGCCTTGGATGTGGTCCGCATCTGCATGGGTTGCAATGATCATCTTGCAGTTGGATAGATTGAAATCCATTTTTCGAAGCAAATCCACGATGGTTTCAAGACTATCTTCAAACCCGATGTCGATTAGAATGAATTCAGACCCGCCATCAATGAGGTAAACATTAACACCTAGCCTGCGACCAGCTTGGTAATTTAGCTCGATGACATTGGGGAACAAGTATTTTCGTTTTAGCATATAATGATTAAACCTAGTTGAGTTGTGTGATTGTTATCTTATTTGATTGTACCGGTATTAACAAGTGTTAAGCGAAAGCTCCAAGGTGGACGCAATTTTCGAGCCCTTCTCGAAAGGAGGGAAATTGCAGAGTATTAACCAGCTCTCTTTTCAGTTTGAGGTTGGAAATACGCCTGTTGGTTCCTTCATGCGGAGGTGCGGGCTGATCGGGGCTGGGAAGGACGAACTTTGGTGGTGTCGCTTTTAGGAGCAAAGCTAGATGGTTGTAAAAATCCCGCCTCAGGGCAGGTTCATCATCGCTTGCATTAAAGGTTTCACCCGTTTTTCCATCACTCAGGGCAGCTAAGCATGCCTTGGCGCCATCGGCTACATGCATCAGATTTAAATACCTATCTGGCGAGCAAACGATAGGTTCGCCTGCCAAAATAGCTTTGCCTCGAATTAATCTGCCCGGGCCATAGATTCCTGCAAACCTTAGTATGATCGCTTCGGGAAGTATGCTCCTTAGTTTGTTTTCGGCTTCCAGCACGATTCCACCCGAACCCTCTGCAGGAATGGTTGGCGATTTTTCATCCACCACTTCGCCTTCGTTTTGGCCATATACGCTGGTGCTGCTGACATGGACAAATCGGCCTTTGAAGTTTTTAGATTGAAGGTAAGTTGCAATGCCTGCAAGGCCATCAACATAAACCTCGCGCATTGATTTTCCTGCGCTGCGATCCATGCCCACGCAATGAACCACGCCGTCTACCATAGGAAGGTTGGCGTAACTATCCTGATTGGTTACATCACAAATAACTGGGGTTATTCCTTTGGATATCAACGCATCTACACGGTTTCGCGTGGTTGCAAACACTTTGATTCCTTTGGCTATTGCATTGGCTGCAATGACATTCCCCAAATAACCGCACCCAATAATTAGAATTTCTTTCATACTTTTCTACCTTCCCCTCACACTATTGTAGACTACGCCCATAGAATTATTATTATGCGGCTAAACCAGTCGTTGATCTTTGGTACGCTTGATTCTTTAATGCTTGTGGAGATTTAATGCCCATGGTCAACAACGATAATCATTCTAGCGAAAATAACCATTCGCAAAACACTGTTTTTGAATCCTCTGCCACCTATCGCATGGCATTAAGCCAATTGGAATCGGTGGCTCAACTTTTGAAAATCGACCGGGGCATCCTGCAAAGGCTTTCGGTCCCCAAGCGAGCAATGATTGTAAGTGTGCCGGTTCGCATGGATGATGGGTCCACCCGGGTTTTTAATGGTTACAGAGTGCAGCATAGCCTTACCAGCGGCCCTTCTAAGGGCGGATTGCGTTATCATCCTTCTGTAGATTTGGGCGAAGTTGCGGCACTTTCCATGTGGATGTCATGGAAGTGTGGCATTATGAATCTGCCTTTTGGCGGGGCCAAGGGCGGTATCACTTGTGACCCAGAATCTCTTTCAATTGGTGAAAAAGAACGCCTTACCAGAAGGTTTACCGAAGAAGTTCTTTCGATTATTGGGCCGAGAATGGATGTAATGGCGCCTGATATGGGCACCGATGAGCAAACCATGGCTTGGATCATGGATACCTACAGCATGAAGGTTGGGTATGCGTGCCCGGAAATTGTAACGGGGAAACCCGTTGAGTTGGGGGGATGTTTAGGGCGCAGAGAGGCTACCGGAAGAGGTGTTACCTTTTGTATTTTGGAAGCGTTGAAGGATCTTAACATTAAACCTGAGGAAGCTACTGCTGTGGTTCAGGGGTTTGGTAATGTTGGGGCGATCACCTGTGGTGAACTTTCTAAAAAAGGTATTAAGGTTATTGCTGTTTCGGATAGGTATGGCGCAATCCATAACGCCCTTGGCATTGATATCGTAGAACTGCAAAATTTTGTATCGGGGGGCAACTTACTTAAGGATTTCCCCAAAGCTAATCAGATTGATGCGGATGAAATGATGATACTTCCATGCACGGTTTTGGTGCCTGCTGCACTTGAAAGAGTGATTCATTTAAAGAATGCTGCGCAGCTTAAGTGCAAAATACTTGCGGAAGCTGCCAACGGCCCGACCACTCCTGAAGCAGATGCCATCATTAGCAAGAGTGATATTTATGTAATCCCGGACATTTTGTGTAATGCGGGTGGTGTCACGGTTTCGTATTTTGAATGGGTGCAGGATATTCAACAATTGTTATGGAGCGAAGAGCAGGTTAATCATAAATTGTATGAGTTGATGATTAATGCATTCAGGCGGGTTCGAGATTTGGCGTTGAATAAGAAAATATCGATGAGGTTGGCGGCTCTATCCTTGGGGGTAGAGAAAATAGCCCGTGAAAAGATCAAACGGGGCTTGTTTCCTTAAAATACTTTTAGATCAATCTGGAGAGTTTATGCCGGTCCAAATTTCCCCTGCAACCCTTAAAGAATGGCTCGATCAGGGGCTTAGTGTTTATCTTCTTGATGTCCGAGAACCTTGGGAAAATCAGTTCGCTGCCATTCCTAATAGCGTTTTGGTATCTTTGGGCGACCTTTCCAATAGTTTGGATGAGGTAACACCGCCTAAAGATGCTAAAGTAGTGGTTTATTGCCATCATGGGGTTCGAAGCTTATCTGGGGCGGCTATCCTCGAAAATTCGGGCATAACCCCTGCTTATTCACTTGCAGGCGGCATTGAGGCTTGGTCCTGTGAAATTGATCCAAATATTCCCAGATATCGCTAAATAAGGGGCTAATATGGCTTCTTTAAGTCATTTTGATGATCAGGGCGCAAGCAGAATGGTGGATACTTCGAGTAAAGAGGAAACCCAACGCCTTGCTCGGGCTAGTGCCATTGTTCGAATGGAAGAATCTACTGCCGAGTTAATCCGGAACAAAGAGCTTTCCAAGGGTGATGTTTTAGAGGTCGCAAGGCTTGCAGGCATTCAGGCTGCCAAGAAAACCTGGGATCTCATTCCGCTATGCCATCCCTTGGCAATTACGGGGGTAAAACTTGATTTCTCGTTTTTTGAGAAAAACTTGCTTAGAATAACTGCAGTGGTAAAAGTATTTGGCAGAACAGGGGTTGAAATGGAAGCCCTTACGGCTGTTAGTGTTGCTGCCCTTACGGTTTATGATATGTGTAAATCTGTGGATAAAGTTATGACCATTTCGGAAATCCGGTTAGATGAAAAGACTGGTGGAAAGAGCGGTTCATTTGTCAGGCAATAATGACAAACCGCATTCCGATCTCCATGAAATGGGCCATAACATGAACGCCTCATTGATGTATTCCACATTTTTTACTCCCGAACGATATGACTCAATGCTCCCGATTCGTTCAGACCTTGAACAAGTCGAACGCATTATTTCCCGCGAGCTTATTTCTAGGCACAAAGAATTCACCGACATCCTTGATCATGTCAGTCAATACAAAGGCAAAAGGCTTCGACCTGCGCTTCTTCTTGCAACGGCTCATGCCAGTGGATTAGTTAATGAAAGCCATTGGGTTCTAGGCGCAGCAGTCGAGTTAATTCATACCGCCTCCTTGGTTCATGATGATGTGTTAGATTCCGCCCATATGCGCAGACATTTGCCCGCTGTTCATACTCTTTGGGGCACTAAGTCCGCTGTTTTACTAGGCGATTGCCTTTTCACCAACGCCTTCCAAATGACTAGTAATTTAGAAAACACCCGGGCTTGCAAGGTTATTGGCAGAAGCGCACACCGCATTTGCGAAGGTGAACTGTTACAAAACTTTCATACGGGTGATATCAACATTTCTGAAGCCACTTACTTTGATATCATCGATGGAAAAACCGCTGAAATGATTTCTGCAAGCTGTGAACTTGGGGCTGCTTATGCTGGGGCGAGCGAAGCGGTGATTGAATCGATGGCTAGTTTTGGCCGTAATCTGGGTATGGCTTTTCAAATTGCTGATGATGTTCTTGATCTTGTTGGCCATGAAAATCAAACAGGCAAATCTCTTGGCACCGATTTTGATCAGAAGAAGCTTACTTTGCCACTTATATGGCTTTTGCAAAACGGTCCAGATTTAGAAAAGAATAAGATTAAAAGTTTGCTTGAGAAAGATTCTTCTGCACAGAGAGTTCAGATAAAAAATCTTCTAAGTGATTCTGGTGCAATTGATTACGCCAAGAATAAGGCGGAACAATTTATTGCTGCGGGTAAGAGGGATTTGCAGGCTCTTGCGCCCTCAGCTTTTAGAAACATTCTGCATGATATTACTGATCAGATACTAAATCGTTCCTGCTAATTTAGATGCAGTATAGTTTGCTTTTCTCTACTTGAGGTTATGCCAAACATAGAGGTTTTCCACTTTCTTGCGCGCCCACTCGGTTTTACGCAGAAACTTTAGGCTCGATTTAATGCTTGGATCGTGAGTGAAGCAATTAATGGTGATACGGCTTCCAAGTTCCTGCCAGCCGTAATATTCAACTAATTCGGTTAGAATTTTCTCTAGTGTGATTCCGTGTAGAGGATTGTTCTGTTGATAGTTATCCATTTTATGCATGAATCCGAATCATTCGACTATTGGGAATATAAACACCCGCTATATTAGGGTCGGGGATAACCCATCGGTAATTATATGCTTTGCGGGCATTTATCCAAAAGATACTGGCAAAGGGAATCGGATTTTACGAATCGGAAAAATCAATCGATTGCTGCGAATCTCCAGGTTGGGACGCTGGGCGGGTAGACACCATTATAAAAGGCTTCGGTTCCAATAGATTCTAATACCTTCTTAAGTGCGTGCCTGCGAACGGTAATGTAATAGTACTCACATCGTGAATCCCTGATGTAATCCCAAACTTGGTAAAGCTGATCGGTTTCTTTAATAACTGCATGAAGATCTTCACCAAATGCAGGCTCGAGATGCACTCTTGCACTAAGGTGATGCCTATAAGCACGGTTGAACCCGAGCATTTCTTGGATGACTAGGCGATCAGGAAATCGCATGGAATCAAATACCAAAGGGGCATCGTAAAGCTCGTTGTAGCGTTTTTTTAGGAGTTTTACATCCGAATGAAAATCAGATGACCTTAGCAAAATGTATTGGTGTTCACGCGGATCTAGGATTTCGAAGTTTAAGGCGATTGCTTGGACAAATGGAGAGAGATCAGCTTCGTCTTGAATTGATTTCTCTGAGTCTGACATTTCTAATGGGGATAGTAAAAACATTGCTGAGAGAATGAATTCTGATAGTGCCATGACTGTTTCTCCTCATGAAAGTTACCTGAATGCAACAAAACATGAACCGAGATCAATGCTGGCCTACTTAATTATAGGTAGACCACGGGGCTTTTTTTCACCTGTTTAATGAGTAAATCTCTATTTTTGAGGCTGACTAAAACTTAATCCAAATATTTAACTAGCAAAGGTAATGCCAAAGTCTTAATTCTTTAAAATCGAAGATTATTGGTACAGATTTGACCTTTATATGCCTCAGATCCGCTTCAAAACCTGCTTTATGGTGCTTAGATGTTAGGCGTCTGCAGCCTGCTTTTTGAGCGAACCCTAAATTGTTTGGA
>DBCB01000319.1:0-10232 GCA_002303765.1 Planctomycetaceae bacterium UBA969 | reverse complement strand
ATATGTTTATTTTGCAAATATTTAAGTCTTTACTCAGTAACGCTTTATGGTGTTTTTGTTTGGTTTTTGTAGCTGCTGGCATACCGTTTGCAATCAGTATTTTCAGTGTTTTCTTAATACTTTGCATCTTTTGAGGATTGTAAACATGAAAAGGTTTCTTTTTTCTTTGGTGGGATTTCTGCTTTTAAGCAACCTCTCATCTCTCCATGCACAGGCTCCTGAAAAGGAAAAACCTGTTCCTACGACGATTGCTGAACTTGCGGAAGAGCTCAAAAAAGTTAAAGAAGAAGCTGACAAAGCTATTGCTGAAGCTGAGACAGCTATTGCTGATGCCAAACTCGGTGGCCACAACGCTTGGATGCTTACCTCCTCGGCTTTGGTCATGCTCATGGTTCCTGGGTTGGCATTGTTTTATGGTGGTATGGTTCAACGGAAGAACGTTCTTGCAACCATGATGGAAAGTATGGCCTCCCTTTCCGTGGTGGGTGTTTTCTGGATTATATGCGGTTATGGTTTGGCCTTTGGGCCTTCCGTGATTCAATGGGGCGATGCTGGTTTAATTGGCTGGCATCCTAAGTTTTTCTTTCTGCAGGGTGTGGAAACAGGGGATCTTCTTCCTGCTACCAGCACTCCTGTTTATGCACATGTGCTTTTTCAAGGAATGTTTGCAATCATTACCCCTGCTCTAATCAGCGGTGCGATTGCTGAAAGAATTCGATTTGTTCCTTTCACTATTTTTTCAATTCTCTGGGTTACCATCGTCTATTGCCCATTAGCTCATATGGTTTGGGCATTTGACTGGTTTTATGATAAACCACTTGATGAAGGCCTTGGCTTGGGTGGTTCCGCAATTGGCCTTTTGGGCAAATGGGGCGCTCTCGACTTTGCAGGTGGAACCGTGGTTCACATTGCAGCAGGCTTTGCTGGCTTGGCTTGTTCCTTAGCGCTTCGTAAACGAATTGGTTATCCCTCCCAAGCTGTTCGACCTAACAGTATGGTACTTACCCTTCTTGGCGCAGGCCTTTTGTGGTTTGGATGGTTCGGCTTTAACGGTGGTAGTGCAGTTGCTTCCAACTTCCTTGCTACCTCCGCTTTTGCTGCTACTCAAGCTGCAGCCGCTGCTGCTGGTTTAAGCTGGATGTTGGTTGAATACCTTCATAAAGGTAAACCTACCGCACTGGGTCTTGCCTCTGGTATTGTTGCTGGCTTGGTTGCTGTCACCCCCGCTTCTGGATATGTCTACATTTGGGGTGGTTTGATAATCGGCTTAATTGCTGGCGTTGTTTGCTATGCTTCTGTTCAGTTTAAAACCATCCTAGGTTATGATGATTCGCTCGATGCCTTTGGTGTGCATGGCGTGGGTGGGTTTCTAGGTGCGGTATTAACAGGTGTATTTTGCTTTTACTCGGTGAACTCCATGGGTACGGATGGTTTTGTTACCCCTGAAGCAACCGTAAAGAAGCAAATTGCTGAACTTGAAAAGAAGGCTGAACCAGATCGTTCTGCTGGCGATAAAGCTAACATCGCAAAGCTCAAGGATTGGACTCCTTCAGGCCAGGTGATGATTCAAATTAAAGCTAGCATTTTTTCAGCTTTGTTTGCCTTTGTCCTTAGCTATGCTCTTGCAATTGGCGTTCAAGTTATGACTGGTTTTAACTTTACCACCGATCTTAATTCTGAATCGGAGGGCCTTGATGAAACGGAGCATGGAGAAACAGGTTTCGACTTCGGTACCACTTTCTCATCCGCTAAATCTGGCCAACCTCGTCCCGCAATGGCACCAACCAACAAGGTCAAGGGTTATATCATAGCACTTGATGGGCCCAAGCAGGAAGATGTTCGAAAAGCTTGGTCTGAAATGTGTCAGGCTGGGAAAACCCCACCAACGGATGATTTTAAGAAGGTTTATCCTTATCTTACAACCATCGATGGGAATAAGTTCAAGTTCAGGGGCGGCGACCCGAATCACATTAAGGATTCTCTGTCGCATTTGTTCCAGAAAAAATTGAACACTCCTGTAAAGGCTACTGTGGAAGCGTAATTTCCTCGGAAGACCAGCCAGCTTCTTGTAGCTGGCTGGAATTCCTCCCTAACTTTTCATCCCATATTTCTTATTAGAAGTGAGTATTTAAAAATGAAAATGATAGTTGCGATTATCCGTCCTGAAAGGCTTGAGGAAGTCCAAGCTGCGCTTAATGAACGAGATGTTTACCTCATGACTGTTACCGAAGTTCGCGGCTGTGGTAGACAGCGGGGCTACACAGAAGTTTATCGTGGTGCAGAGATTCAAATTAAGTTACTTCCAAAGCTTAAACTTGAGATTGCTGTAACTGATGCTTTTGTGGAAGCCACCATCGAAGCCATTGTTCACGCAGCAAGAACTCCTGAAACCGGCCAGGTTGGCGATGGAAAAATATTTGTGCTTTCACTTGAAGATTGTGTTCGCATTAGAACCGGAGAAAAAGGCCCGATTGCTATTGGGCCATGATCATCTCTTGATTCTAATCAAAAAAAGACAGGGGCACGGATGCTCCTGTCTTTTCTTTATTTCATGCCTTGCTCTGTCAGCCATTGTTTCCAATCCGATTGCGATTTCTTCACCTGCTCAGCAATTGAGAAATCATCCGGACCGAAGTCTTTTCCACCCGCTATTTTAACCAATGCCACTCGCACTGCCTTTTGTACTCCTGCATTTGAATCTGAAAGTAAGGGCACTAAATCTTCCGCACCCTTGATTGCTTTTAGGTTACCCATGGTTTCTGAAGCTTTTTGTCTTAACAAGGGGTTGGCGTCTTTTAAAAACTCTTGCAGTTCTACGGTCTTTAATTTCCGCATCTTTTCCTGCAGTAACTTTATTGATGGCTCTTTCACTTCAGGATAAAAACTTGCTGCAAATAGTCCCAACCCTTGGAGCGATTTATGATCGCCACGCCTTCCTAACTCTTGTGCCATCAATTTGTGTTTCTGTTGGTTTTCTTCTTCCTGTAATGATTTGAGCATTTCTGCGACGGTCATGGTCAACAACCATTTAGGAACCTGGGGCTTATTTGCAAGCACGACTTTTCTTCTCATGGTCACCCCAAGCCTCATGTCTTGCAGCAAGGGCGCATGTCTACTTCCTTCCAAAGCGGAAGTTAATTCATCCCGTGCGTAATCCAGCAGCTCATCATCCTCTGATTTCAGCAGGAAACTTTTTAGCTTCTGGCTGATCATGGCGACTGGGCAGCTATGTTCTAGTTTTGCGGATGTTTGCAGACCTCGGAATAATGCTGGTATAGATTCTGAACCCAGCTTCAAAAAATCGTTTTTCGCCTTCAAACCCTCAGGGCCTGGCAATTGGCCTAGGTCATACTTGATGAATTGATTGACGATTTTGTCATAGCGGGCTTCTTCGGCTTCGCTAAGCAGGGGAAGGCTTGGCGCAAGGGGGTGGGGCTCCCTTTTGGCTTGAATCGGCCCTGTTTGCCCCAATATCAGCAGTATTAACAGGAAATATGACATCTTTTCACCTGTTCCTTGATTCCTTAACATCAATATCCGGTTTATTTATGACGCTGCCTACACAAATCTCTCTTTCATACTTACCATTGTTTCCTTGACTGCATCCCGACTTACCCCATAAATTGAAGGTACGCAATCTGTCAAGGAAGCTCGGCTGCGTTGGAATTGATCTTACACTAACCCGTAGCTTCCTGAACATGCATCGTGAAATCTCTCAATCGGACAAGGCTTTTCAAAGTGAAAGTAGAACTTCACTCTATCTCCTTACAATTATACTTGGCTTCCTAATCGGGTGGGATATTCTTCCTTGGGTTTCATCCCGCATCGAACTATGGACGGGTTTGGCCATCCCTTCTTTTCCCAATGAGGTTCGTGGTTTTCGGATCGCTCTAATTGCTGCAATCCTTGGCGGGGCTCGGGTGCTTTATGGTTCGCTTGATTCTCTTCTTCAGGGAAGAATGGGCGCAGACCTTGCACTTGCCATCGCTTGCATTGCTGCGATTCTAATTCGGGAACCCCTTGTTGCTGCAGAAGTTGTATTCATTGGGCTTGTTGGTGAATGCTTGGAAGGTATCACTTTTGATCGCACTCAAAAAGCGCTGCGTGGAATGCTCGAACTTTTTCCGCGCAGATGCTGGCGGCTCGATGCCTCGGGTAATGAAGAACGCGTTCTTGTTGAAGATCTTAAAGTAGGCGATACCGTCAGAGTTAAGCCGGGCGCCCGTATTCCTGCGGATGGCCTTATACTTGATGGCACCTCCGAAGTTAACACAGCCGCCCTTACAGGTGAAAGTATTCCTCATCTGAAAACCTCGGGCGATACCATTCTTGCAGGCTGCTTGAATGGCTTGGGCGCACTCACCTTCACGGTTCTTAAAGTTGGAAATGATACCGCTGCTGGCAGGGTTTTCGACCTTACTGTAAAAGCCCTTGCTTCGAAAAATAAACTTGAGCGAACCGCAGACCGACTTGCACGATGGTTCCTTCCTGTTGTTCTTGGACTTGCTGCAATCACCTTTCTTGCGTTCTTAATCGTAAGTCAGTTAGGTTGGTTTCGTAATCCCGAACTTCCCAAGCCTGGCTTTTATACCGCTCTTCGTGCAGCACTTTATCCTGCTCTTTCAATCCTTGTTGTTGCATGCCCCTGCGCACTTATCCTTGCTACTCCTGCAGCAATGATTGCAGCAATGGGCAGGCTTGCAGGCACGGGAATTTTAATCAAAGGCGGAAACTCACTCGAACAACTTGCACAAATTAATGCCTTCGCTTTTGATAAAACCGGCACCCTTACCGAGGGCAGATTAGAACTCGGGCAAACTTGGTTTGTAGAAGATGGTTTTAATGCTGATGAGGCCCTTCGCCTAGTTGCAAGTGTTGAGCAATCCAGCGAGCATCCCTTGGCAAAGCTTCTCGTTCACTCTGCAAAAACTAAAGGGCTAACTCTTTCGCAAGCTATTGATTTTAAAGCACTTCCTGGATTTGGGGTCGAAGCTTATATTGATGGTAAAAACATTCTTGTTGGTACTCCAAGGCTTTTTCTTGAGCGTGGTATTTCCATCCCTGATCCAGTAGATGATGCTATCAAGAGTTTTGAAACTACAGGCCAGACCGTGATGGTGGCGTGTATCGATGGAAAAGTTCAAGCGTTGTTTGGGGCCCGTGATCGCATTCGCCCAGAAGCTGTAGGCGTTATTTCCAAACTTCGCGAAATGGGAATCGAGCGCATCGCCCTTCTCTCTGGCGATCGACCTATCGTTGCAGATCAAGTTGCAAAATATCTAGGAATTGATGAATGTCATGGCGGATTGCTTCCTGCAGATAAAGAGAGAATTATCGCAGAGATGTCTTCAACGCATCGGGTTGCAATGGTGGGCGATGGGATTAACGATGCTCCAGCCTTGGCGCGTTCCAATGTGGGCCTTGCAGTGGGTGGCCCTTCTGGGATCGAGGTCGTTGCAGAATCTGGCGATGTGGTTCTTTTAGGCGATCCGCTTCGCTCTCTTCCTTTGCTGATCGGGCTTTCTCGGGCAACTTTGCAAACCATTAATCAGAACATTCTTTACTTCGCTTTTGGTGTCAACATTGTTGGTATTGTTATCACAGGCTGGCTTTGGCCTTTGTTTGCCCCTACCGATTGGATGGAACAATCACCACTATTTGCAGTGGTTTATCATCAATTTGGCTCTTTCGCGGTGCTATTGAACTCGATGAGGCTTTTATGGTTTCAACGGGAATCCAATCTTTCAGCTTCTAATTCGTTGGCGAAGTTCACTGATAAAGTTGGTGCATTTGTGGATCGTCTGCTCGATATCGATGAGCATTTCGACTTCATCTTCCACAACTGGCAAAAAGTATTTGCAGCTACCTTTGCAACATTCCTTTTGATCTGGCTTTCTTTTGGGTTTACGCAAATTCAATCCAATGAAATCGGGTTGGTGCAACGAATGGGCCGACTCTTGGATGATGAGTTAGAACCTGGATTGCATTGGCGTTTACCCATCCCATTCGAAAAGGTCACCCGCATTCAACCTTCCAAAGTACGCACCATCGAAATTGGGTTCCGCACACTTTCCAACGGCAAAGTTACGTCAGAGTCTGGCGCATGGAACAGCAGGCATGAAAGCGAAGGGTTTTACAGAGTCCCTGATGAATCCGTTATGATCACAGGCGATGGTAACCTCATGGAAATCCAAGGCAGCATCCGTTTTGCAATCACCGATCCTCGCAAGTTCCTTTTCAATTGCAATGATGTCGAAGCAATACTTCGCGCCAATACTGAATCTATTTTGCGTGAGTTAGTTGGTTCAAAATCGCTTGGTGCATTGTTGACAGAGGATCGGGGCAAGTTTCAATTCCAAGCTACTAATCTCTTGGAGAATCGAATTGCAAAACTCGATGCTTCAGTCATGGGCATTAGGCTTGAAGGCTTATCTCTTCACGATTTGCATCCTCCACAAGAAGTAGTGCGATCTTATTACGCAGTTACGCAAGCTATGGAAATGCGAGATAGAAAAATTAACGATGCCCTAGGTGCGGTGTTAATCAAGCTTGCAGATGAACAAGGCAGAGCCCTTTTAAAAGAGAGGCTTGCACAAGCTTTTAAGGATGAGGTTATCGATAAAACCAAAGCTCAAGCTGATGTTACTTTGGCCATTCTTTCCAGTAGAGTGGGCCCTTCTGCTTACGATGATTTTCTTCTTATCACTAGTTCTTTGATCGAAGTTTTAGAAGGTAGGAATCCTGATGAGGTAGCACGCATTACCTTGGAACAACTCAAGGCCCGTAGAGATTCTTGGAAGTCACTCGCTGATTTTAGAAGGTTCTGGAACGCAATCTCTTCTGCTCTTGCTGGCAGGGATAAAATCATCATCGATTCTGATAAGCCCGTTAAGAGCAATCTTTGGCTGATGCCTTCAGACTTTTTCCGCATGCCCGGCTTTTCTTCTGCTCCTGTGGATAGGCAAAAAACTGCTCCCAAAAGCAATGACGGAGGACTTTCACCATGAAAACTTTCTTAATATCACTTGCAATAATCGTTCTTTTATCCGTAATGCCCCAGTGCATTTTTACTGTTGATCGGGCTGAGTTTGTTTACCTTACTCAATTTGGCAGACACCTCGAAACTTTTGATGGTGCTGATTCTTCGCAGGCGGGATTGCATTTCAAATTGCCTTGGCCTATTCAATCTGTGCTTCGACTTGATCGCAGAATCCAATTCTTCGATCTTCCTAGTGTTGAACTTCTTACCCGCGATACCCAACGCAATACCATCGATAAAACCCTTAGCCTCGATGCATACATCTGCTGGCGTATCCGCGATGCCAAGGGCGTGGATACTTTTCTTCGTACCGTAAACACCATTGATGGCGCTAAAGCAATTTTGGCACAGCGCATTAATTCAGAACTTGGCGCAGCTATAGGCACCATGGAACTTGATGATCTTGTAAGCATTGAAGAGGGCAAGGTTGAAAAACAACGCGAGATTCTACGCACTAAGCTTTTGCTTGAGCCAGGCAGGGCCAATGGAAAATCACTTCAAGAATCTGCATCTGCTGATTATGGAATCGAAGTGGTTGATATCAGGCTGCGAAGGGCGAATCATCCGCCTGCAGTCAGGCAGGCTATTTTTGATCGCATTATCAGTGAGCGGGATAAAAAAGCGGCTCAGTACCAAAGCGAAGGAGAACGAAAAGCTGCGGATATCCGCAGTGCGGGCGAGAAAAAAGTTGCCCAACTTCGTGCCTCAAGCGAAGCAGAATCCATCCGCATGAAAGGCCAGGCAGAAGCTCAATCCGATCGCTTGCGATCTCAGGCGCAATCCCGCGATCCTCAGTTTTATACCTTCCTAAAAAAGCTGGAAGAGTATCAACGCATCTTGGGTGATAACAAAACAGTTCTACTTCTAGGGACCCACAGGGAATTGTTCGACCTACTTTTCTCACCTCCACAAGGCTCTATTAAAGCCCCCGAAACCAAAGGGGCTAAGCCATGAGAAAAACCCTGCTGGTTTTAATTGCCCTCGTTCTCGGTTTCTATTTGCTGACGGGATTCACCCAGATCAGACCAGGTGAAAAGGGAGTTATCAGGCGCTTTGGTAAGCCGTTGCCCCAACTTGCGGACCCTGGTCTTTTCATCGGTCTTCCCTACGGAATGGATCGCGTTGATCGAATTGCTGTTGATAAGGTGAATAATATTGCTGTTGGATTTTTTGAAGATGATGGAGGCAAACCTCTGCCACCAGGCCAGATGCTTACAGGCGATAACAACCTCGTTAATGTTCAGGTTACCGTTTATTATAAAGTAGAGCCGGGCATGGAAGTTGATTTCGCAATCAATGCTCCCATCATTCCCGAATTTCTGAAACGCTATGTTGAATCTGAAACTGCAATGTGGATCGCAAGTAAAACCGTTGATGAAGCATTGCTAGCTGGCAAGATTTCGATGGGCCCTGCAATCCTTAATAAAACCACACAGAGAATCCAAGGCTGCAATCTCGGAGTCCAACTCCTGGATGTTCGTGTTTCTCTTGTTGCGCCGCCTGATGAAGTTAAACCTTCTTTTGATGCTGTTGCTAGGGCCCAAACTTCCGTAACCACAATGCTTAATAAGGCAGAGCAGGATACCGAAAGTAAACTCAGGCAGTCAGAATCCGATAAATTCAGGCTTGAACAGGAAACACAGGCCATTACCAACACTATGATTCTGCAGGCCAATAAAGATGCAGAACGCTTTCTCGCTAGGCTTCAGCAATACCTCGAAGGCAGGAAAACCAATCCCGATTATCTGCTGCAAATCTGGCAGGATGAACGAAGTAAGATCTTTGCAAAACTTCGCGATCAGGGGAACCTGGGTTTGTTGGATCAATACTTAGGGGCGGGTGGTTTGGAAATTAATCTGATGCCCTTAGGGCAAAAAACCAAGCCTTGAGCTGTACACATTAAGCTTTATTATTCGCTTTTGTTCTTGCTCTTTGCTTTCATCTCGGTGGTTATTTTCATCACTAAATCTCCTGCTTCTGAAAACTTCTCGTGAGCTTTTTCCACCTTGGTTTTGTCTTTTGTTTTTATCCCTTCCATTAAAAGGGTCTGAGCCATCACCTGAGTGTTCAAGTACACAACAAAATCGGGATACCAACCTGACCAACGGCTTGGAACCTTTTTAAAGCCATTAAACTTTGTCGCATAGTCTGACCAAATCGGGGTTATTTCTTTTTCCAAAAGTGTTGCAAATCCATCTTCTGTCAGTTGGGTTTTTCTCAGTTGGTTTTGCCCATTGGTAAACTTCTCGAGCAGGGATTCTTCTTCCTTTCCGAATCGTTCAAAGGTTTTGATTGCTATAAATTTATCTGCAGTCTCTTTTTGCAGGGTAAACCAACTTGCCCAACATAACCCCACCCCAGCAAGCATCAAAATGCCGTGCTTGAGAATCGGGGTTTTTAAAACTGAGTTCTTTTGAATCGCTCCCGCAAGAAGACCAATTAGCAATCCTGCCAATGCTCCACCGCCATGCGCAGCCTGATCCACACCTGCAAGGAAAAACACAAAGGCGATATTTAAAACGATGAAGTTTAATGCCCAAAATCGAAGCTGGGTCATAATCGCAGCAGACATCCCAGGGGGCTTGGCCAATAAATATCCCAGCAAGCTTCCGAATATACCAAACAACGCCCCGGATGCTCCTGCACTTACTCCAAACTCGTTCCACCAAAGGCTTGCTTCACTGCCCCCTATTGCGCTTACAAGATAAAAAATCAGAAAGGTGACACTTCCAAATAGCCTTTCAAGAAAGGGCCCAACTTTCCAGAGCACAAACATATTCACGCCAAGGTGGACTAATCCAATGTGCAAAAATGCGCTTGAAAGAAGCCGCCAAGCTTCGCCATCCATGGTTTTTGTACCTGCGTTGGCGCCCCACGCAAGAAGTTGTTCTGTGGTAGGTTGGAATAGATCCACCCCTGCATACAACATTGCTAGAAAAACAAGGATGTTAATTGCAAACAAGGTGTAGCTTATGGGAGCCCAAGGTTGTTTTTGCGCTAGTACGGATTGAAAGGACTCTATATCTCGTATTTCGTCTGGCTCCAATTTATTTTCAATTAAATAATCCGGGCTCAGATTGCAAGCCTTGCAGATTTGTAACGCAAGCGGTTTGCCGATCCCCTTGATCGCAAAGTTATATCCCTCTTCTTCCATCGTTTGATCTATCAAGCCAACTTTCTCGGGTGGATAAAT
>DBCB01000051.1 GCA_002303765.1 Planctomycetaceae bacterium UBA969 | reverse complement strand
CCTTGCAAGAGCATCTCAGCAGCTTGTGCACGAGAAACTTCGTTGTCGATGTCGCTTTCAGCTGTAAGCATACGACCTTCGAGAGAATCGATGTCGCTTTCAGCAGTAGTCATACGACCTTGCAAGAGCATGTCCGCAGACTCACGAGCAGCAGTTTCTGCATCAACTGCAGATTGCAAAGCAGCTTCAGCAGCTTCAGCGCGAGCTTGCTCAGCGCCTACTGCAGAAGAAGTGTTTGTTCCCAAGGTAGTGATTGCGCCGTTAAGGTCGCTATCAGCAGCTTGGAAAGCAGATACGATTTCGCTCAATGAATCAAGAGCAGCCGGATCTACGTTGCTTATGATATTGTCGATTTGTGTTTGCAATGCAGCATCGCCCGCTACGCGAGCAGTTGCTTCAGCAGACACTGCAGCTGAACGATCAGACACTTCTTGTTCAAGTGCTGATTTGTCAGCTTTTTCAACTCCCAAAACCAATGCGTTATTATTCGCATCAAGTTTGAGAATCTCTACTTCGTTACCTTGTGAATCAAGCGCGATAATCGCACCGTTCTGGGCAACTTTGAATTTTGTGGAGTCAATACCCTCCAAAAATTTCTGTTTAATTAAATTAGCCATTATATTTTTTCCTCTTTTTTTATTTGTTTGTTATTATTAGTGAATTGTTTTTTTATTCGGCCTGATAAGTGATACGAATCCCTTCTCCTTCCTCTAAAAAGCCGTCCAATCCTAGTCCGGCCCAACTTATATCGTTTCCGATAATTGTGTAATCCTGCCCATACCTTTGCGCCACCCCTCCGTAAGGAATAAAGGTAAGCGCTTCAGGAAACGCAGGAGTTCCAGAAAGCGTAATCTTTTTTTCAGCAATCTGTTGTGCTGTTAAGATTACGTCTTCATAAAAATACTCATAGATTTTAATACTATTGAACTTAGTGTAGTCCTCTGCGGATAAAACACCCGCATTTTCTTCCGTAGCCAAGTTAACAGATAAAATATTATTTTGTAATTCAAGCCCATTTGAATCCGGAGCAATCTCCAAAACAGGCGTATAATTTTCAAGTGCCCCTGTTAAAGGGTTAAATTTCAATGCCATAAATTACGTCCTCGTTAAAGATGAGAATTCGACCTTAGACGAATCCAAATAAACAACGGTGACAGTAGCTACCGTAGTGCCTTGATTTTTATATACATAAATTTCAGTTACGGCATCAGGATAGCTGGGGTAAATAGCATCGTATTTAAAAGGAACTATAGAGTTTGCTTGAATGCCATTGGTTGGCAACGGGTTATCAGTATTGTAGTAGTCACCTGTATCGTCAACCAACACATTTCTGGTTGCCACTATAGGTTCTTCTGCATATACCGCACGATCCCTGTCTGCGACTGGGATTTCGTTACGGGCCTGTTCTTCGGCTTCGATTGAAGATAGGGCGGCTGTCGTATAGATGGAAACATCTGAATAATCAGTTATTTTGCCATTTATCGGGCCTACCAATATCTTGCTATCGGATAGTATTCTCTTAATTTGTAGTTTTATTGTTGGTAAGGCAACGCCTTTAATCGCAACATGTTGTTTTACGTAGAATCCGCGAACAGAAGATATATTAATAACACCGGTGGAGGTTCCATCAGACGTCAAAAGACGCGGAGGTACCCTCATCCATTTCTTTTCAATAAACATAACCAAGCTCCTTAAAGCACCTACAATTGTTAGCCATCTAACAAAGGGGTTTGTGCTATTAAGATTAAGGTTATTATTTAAGTTATTGTTATTAAAATAGTAAAAAAATAAATCGGCCAAATCCACATCTTTGGACTTGGCCGAACACTAATTAAACGGGTTTAAGCTCTCTCGGAGCCCAATTTGCAATGCGTTTTTGTTGCCATGCGATGTAGCGCTCAAAATTAACGATGTTTTTTTCAAGGCTTTCCGCAAACCTTCCGTTAATTTTTTTTACAATTTCTTCCTTTGTGCCCTGTGAAGCCGAAAGGTCGTAAAGGCTCAGGCTTTTTTCTTGCCCAGAAACGCTGTAGCTAACAAGCTTGGTTTCGAAGTTTACTTCTCCTTTAACCCAAATCCAGCCCCCAGCCTTTCTGCCCACAAACACTTGGATTGTAACGGTAGGAGAGACGGACTGTCTAACTTCTTCAACTTGTTTTCTAATATCTTCGATCGTAAGCTGTGCGTTTTCGATACACTCTTTAACATATCTGCAAGATTGTTCGAGAGGGGCTCTTTTTGCACCGGGGCAGGTTCCGTTAAAGAAACCCCATTCTTTGGTATATCCGTGGTTGGAAAGGACACCGTTTGGCAATTTCTGTACGTTTCCACAAGCTTGGCAGGTTCCGATATGTGTAGCTGGTTTTTTCATAACATCTCTCCCTTACATATTCAGTATACCAAATATACAAACAGAGTCAACATTATTTTTTATTTTTTTTATAGCTTAATTCTTAGGCAACTATCTAAGTTGCCATCCTTAGAGACCTCAGTCTCAAAACCCAAACGGGTTAGCTCTTCCGCTAGGTCATTCCCATGTTTATCTACTAAATCCTTTACATGGGCTTTTGGAGTAAGGATTAGCCCACTCTTTTCGTTTTTAGATGCCTCTTCAATACGTTTAAGGATTAAATTAATTAAATCTTGTTTTTCAATTCCAGTATTCATCAGATATAGGCTATCATAGGGTTAAATTGCAGTCAACTTATTTTAATACCCCACCTTATTTTTCCACAATCCCAAATTTTCCCATACCCTTGGGATTCCCTTAGCTCAGACTCTGTCTTATTCAGCTTTTTTTCAACAGCTGTCTTTTTTAAAGAATGTTTTTTATATCTTTTGCCACCTTTTATGTAGCTATAATCAATATTTAGCTCTTTTTCTAACTCAAAACCTATTTTCCTATAAACATTACCTTCAGACCACCTATTGTCAGACCAGCTAATTATTTTTAAATATCCGTTCAATTTAGCCCAATCAACGCATTTTTTTAGAAGTTTTGAGGCACCCCCGGCTACGCTATACCCATCAGAAAAGACAAGCCTATTCAAAACAATTTCCTTGCTATTAAAACCCCTGTGATGTCTCCCGAGGCTCATAACTCCAATCAACGAGCCTTCAAAAAACAATCCGACAGCAAAGTCGATAGATCTGGGGGAGCCCTGAATATGGTGCGCTTCCATAAAATCCTTGGCCAAGCCCCTATCAATTTCTTTTACGGAACACTTTCTTGCATAAATTGATTTTGTTGCACCAAGAACGGATTTTATAAAGTTTTTTACCTGACTTTTATTTGAATCCCACTCATCCTCAAAAATTGTAATTAGTCGTATTCCAGCATTTTTAGCCAAATCCATTTTTTGACGGTGGTATTGCTTCCCCTTCATTTCCTCAGAATGCCAATACAGCCCGCAGAACTCTATACCCACCTTTTTGGAGGGTATGTAAATGTCTATTTCTTTAGGTCTCGTTTTGCTCCCGTCAAAAAATTTATACTTTTGTGTCTCATACCCTAGCTCAGAAATCCAAGAGGCCACTTCGGTTTCTTTTTTAGAGACACCATTATTGTTGCATCTAGGACAATCGCTATTTTTGATTCCTAGCCAATTCCTTTCCCTTACGAGCCCACAAATATCATGGGAAGCCAAAAATCTGTTTCTTTTTTTGGTAAAGCCAGAAATATAGGTGTAACCAAGGTCTTTAAGTTCTTTTTTTATGCTTTCTTCGGTTGATGCCGAGGTTTCTCGGGGATCTAACCACTTCTTTTTTGTGGAACTTCTGTGAAAAACAAAGCCGTCAGGAGCTTTGACGATATATTGATTGTTTTCGTAACCAATAACAGTATAGTCGGGGGATGGCAATCTTTTGCGTAGCTCTTCCGCAGAGAGGCGCATGTCCTGCTCTACAACCTGCTCTCTTGTTCTTACGTATTGTTGCAAGTTGTTTCTTTTTATGAAATCTACAGAAGTTTGATCCCCAATCCCAACGGCTATTTGAGCTTGTTTAACGGTGCTACCGTTTTTCATCATTTCGCAAAATGTTTTTTCTTTTTCAACATACCCCTCTCTTCTTTTTAGTGCCAAGGGGACGTTGTTTTTCAAACACCATAGTTTTACGGTATCTTTCGCCAAGCCAACCTTCCTACCAATTGCGGTAGCGGTATTTTCTGAAGCTAAGGACTTTATCGTTTCAGCTATTTCTGGTGTTATTTTTGTTTTATTTGCCACATTTATATAATATCGCGATAACTGAGTTAGGGTTTCTTTTTTTTAATAAAAAAATATTGAATGCATAAAAATAAATATTGCGGTGAACAAATAAAAAAAGCCCCCTACCGAAAATAAATCGGTAGAGGGCTTAAATGCTCGTTTTTATTAAGCTAATTGACCGTCGATATTGTCAACGATAACAGACTTACGAGGAGTAGCATCAGAGATACACAAGAATCTGAAAGACGCTTGTGGCAATGCCAATTCGGATACAGCAAGTTTAAGTTCACTGTATGGAGCAAGTTCGTTAATTTCCATACCGCTCTTGTCGAGCAAGTATCCGTTAACAGAACCCGGTGAACGGTTACCAAGGTCGGTGAATACTGGGTTACCAGCACCTTGCTTGATACGTCCGATGAACTTAGCAGAAGCTGCAGAACCGTTTGCTTCAGAACGATATACGTTGTAGTATTTCGCTGCAGATACAGCAGTGATGGTTACAGTTACTGCGTTACCAGCAGCTGCAGGAGTAACAGAAGCAGAAGCTGATTTCTCAGACTCACCGCGTTCATTTACTGCAGTTACGAAGTAAGCATAAGCAGCCGCCTCAAGGAGGGAGCTTGCCGCACCTGCGTCAGCAAGAGTTGGAGCTGCTGGAGCAGCTGGACTTGCAGCGCGGGAACGTGCTGGACGGGTTTTTCCTGAAAGGAAACGAGTTCCTTCGAGGGAGATCATGTTGCTAGAAGTCCACTGTTGGCGCAAGTTAGCACCAGAAGCTTCTTGAGCAGAACCCGCAAGAACGATACGTTCTTTAGCATGAGCGATCTTGTTATAAGTAGCAAGAACGATTGGGTCAGCCAAGAATTGACTAGCATCACCGAGGTTCATCGCAGAGCGAACAGATGCATCTTCCAAGATAGACTGGGTAAGAGTTCCGTTTGCAGCAAGAACAACAGTTTGATCAGATCCGTACTCAGCAAACATAAGATCCTGAGTATTAGATTGAGCGTCAGATTGACGAATTTGTTGGTCGATACCAACCATATTCGGTACATCTGCCACTGCAGTTGGGTTACCATCGAATACACCTGCGTTAGAGAAGTGAGCCTGACCTTGCATAATGTCAAATTCAACGTCTCCAGCCAATTTCATCGCGGCATCTTTTGCAGCGCGATCTTCAGCTTTAACGCCATCGATAGTGTTAACCATGTTAGAAGCGATAGTCACTTTACGAACATGGGAATAATATGCCATCGGCACAACAGCACGTACGAAGTTAGAAGTTTCATCTTCACCTACGCCACCTTCATATTGTGCAGATCCGCCGAAAATACCGTAATCAAGCTGACGGTCAAACTGAACGAGAGTTGACTTAGCCGAGCGCTTAGGCATATCTTTTTGGATTTTAATGTGCTTATCTTGGTAAGTCACATTGTGCATTACTGGTGACAAATCTTCGATTTGAAGAGCGGCACCTTGAGTAAGGGTACTTGGAGCAGCATTATAACTACCAGCTTCAAGTGCCTTAAGTAGACCTTGCATTTGTTCGATCATTTTTTAGTTCTCCTTATTCTTATTTAAGCAAATGACGGATTGATTCAATTCCGCCAACACCAAAATAATACTTATCAATTGCCTCTCTGTCAGATTTTGAAAGAGTAGGTTCTTGAGCTTTACGGCTCAAAATTGTTGTTATTTCACTCTTGCTCAAAGTTTTTTCCTGAGCAGTTTCTTCTTCAGATTTATTGAGGAAACCAATCTCAGTGATAGCTTTACGAGCAGGAGCTTTTTTATTGTTTACAAACTTGGCCATAGCATTAACCAAGCTTTCAACGTTCTTCTTAAGTTCTTCGTTTTCTTTTTCGAGAGTTTCTACTTTAGATTTAATAAGAGAAGAATCTTCTTTTGAAACAGAAACAATGGTATCTTTTTCAGATTTGCCCATTTGAGTCATTTCACCGCACTTAGCCATCCAGCATTTTTCTGCTGCTGCTTTGTGCAAACCAAGTTCACCTTTGGACATTGAACCATACATTTTATGCATTTCTTCAACGTCTTCATCACTGTAATCGTGGCTGTCTTCGTCTTTTTTATCTTCTTCAGCTTTAGGCTCTTCTTTGTCTTCTTCTTTCTTTTCTTCAGAAGCAGACTCTTCTTTGTGCTCTTCAGCTTTAGGTTCTTCTTTATCTTCTTCTTTTTTTTCTTCAGAAGCGGATTCAGAAGCCTCGTCTGACTTAGTCAAAGTTGCAGAAGTGTTTTCAGCTTTAGCTAAAAACAAGGAGAATTCCTTTTCTACGTCCGCAATTATCTTTTCGTACTGTTGAGTTGTCATAAAGCCTCCTTTAGCGTATTAATTAAACGCCTTTAGTAGGCCAGTACAACAAATCATACTCCTCAGTAGCAGAAGCTGCATCCATAGACGCAACAGTTACTGCGGTACCGTCAGCAATTTCTTTAACTTGAAGTTTCATTCCAAGCTTAACCAATTCAAAGAGTGCTTTACAGATATCTTTGCGGTTTGGTTCAGCTTCAGTTCCATCAAGTTCATATGCAACTTCCGTAGCGTGCGGAGCTGCAGCAGTGATGCTATTTCCAAAGATGTCTTTAGAAACTGCGTCTGCGCCTTTGATACGAATTGCGATTACGGGTTGTCCAGCAGCTTCGTTTCCAGATTTGGAAAGTACGATTACCGGCCAGCCATTTGAATCTTTAGCATTACGAAGTGTGTCTACACGACCAGCGCCTGCACCGGCAATACGAAGTGCCAATTTGTCAGCGAGGTCACGAGCCATAGCTTCAGCTTTACTTGTGCTCTTAAGTGCCATTGTTCTAGTTCTCCTTATTTTAGGTTAACCCAAATTCATTAGTAAAATCAGGGATATAACGATAAGCTTAGGGCTTTTTCATTTTGTTTTTTAATTACAAAGAGTTATAAGTCAAAATCCGTTGAGAGGCAATCTTAATTAATTGATTATGGCAGAAAAAATCTCAAAAAGTGGAACGTTTATAAATGGAATCGCAGCGAGTCAACATCTTGATTCTAGTGGCGAAATCCTACTTATTGACGGGCTCGATATATCCTCACTGGAAGCTGGACACGGCACCTTTAATTGGGAGCATAAGAATGACAATTCTTCCCAAACCGTAGGTAAGGTATTGAAAGCAAAAAAGATTTTCTCTGAAGAAGATTGTGAAGATGAAACTCAGCTCCATTTTTGGGGTGTCTGCAAAACTCCATTTCTTTACGTTATGGGTGAGCTTTTTGATGGCGTTGGTCACGATCAAGCCAAAGAGGCTGCCGCCATGCTTAGGTACGATGCTCAAAAACGAACAGAAAACGAAGACTATAAAAATGTTATTAGCTTCTCGATCGAGGGCGGAAAGATTGAAAAGAAGGGTAACGAAATCACCCGTTCGATCGCTAGAAAAGTGACCCTCACCATTTCTGCATGCAATAAGATGGCACTCGCAGAAGAGTATGTGCCCGTAGATATGGATAAAAAAGACAGCTCATTAAATTTAAGTAACTTATTTAAGACTGAAAATTCAGAACCTATTGAAATTATTAATAAAAGCTCAATATTCAGCTATCCACCAAACCCAATCGGTGCGACCGTTTCAGGAAAAAGGGTATACTCAAACGTAAAGCCTATCAATTATAAAAATTTTTCATCTCAAGATCATCACGACGCAATGAACGCGCATTATAAAATGTCGGAGCAAGCTCCAAACTTCGAATCGAAACAACACCACTTTGACATGGCAAAGATGCACATGCACGCTAGGGACATTGCTGAAAATAAAGAAAAAAGATTCTCTGTTGGTCGTCAGCAATCCACTCAAAGGGCGCTCTCACATGCAA
This sequence comes from Planctomycetaceae bacterium UBA969, assembly GCA_002303765.1. Classification (GTDB taxonomy): domain Bacteria; phylum Planctomycetota; class Planctomycetia; order Gemmatales; family Gemmataceae; genus UBA969. Next base: position 8,055 of record DBCB01000051.1, on the reverse strand, counting down.
AGGTTAATAAGTCCCAAGATGTGGCTCCATCTCAACTTACGGGATATGCAGCTCTACAAAGAGAAGATCTTGTCAGAGATATTAAGAAACAGGCAGAAGATGCCTTTAACAGATTAAAAAACAAAAAAGATTTGGTTAAAAATATAATGAGTAAAAACCCGAATCTATTTAAACATCAGGCAGAAGCTTTGGCTAAGATTGGTGCGTATAAAAATATGCAAAAAGTAGAAGCCTCTTTGGAAAACCTTCACAAAAAAATAAAGAAATAAATTATGCTATCAAGATCGGCAAGAGAAATATTAATAGTGGCATTAGCAAATGCTAAAATAGGAAAAGAAGTTGCCGATGCCATCGATGCTTCAGGCTCAGGAATTGCGGGCGCCGTAGCTCCGATCGTATATAATTTATTAACCCAAACAATATCCATAAATTTTGCCAGCACACTTTCTTCTGGGGCTATCTCTGCTTCTGATTACATAAACTTTTATAACAAAGAACCCGCTATTGCAACTGGTTTGTCCTCACAATATTTTAGAGGCGATAAAACTTGGCAAACGCTAGATAAAAATGCCGTAGGGTTATCAAACGTTCAAAATTTAGACCAAACCAATCCTGCAAACATTGTTCAGACATCCTCTTATCGTTTTGTAACCGACACAGAAAAAGGTGTTTGGAATGGAAAACAAGATGCTCTTGGGTTTACGCCAGAAAACTCTCTTAACAAAGGTCTTGCAAATGGATACGCCCCCCTTGATGGCACAACAAAAATTTCTTCTGTTTATTTACCTAGCTATGTTGACGATGTATTAGAGTACGCAAACCTAGCAGCATTTCCGCCAACAGGATCTTCTGGCATTATTTACGTTGCGATAGATACAAACAAAGTTTATAGATGGTCTGGGTCTACATATATAGAGATATCCCCTAGCCCGGGCTCCACCGACGCAGTTCCGGAAGGGGTAATAAATCAGTATTTCACACCAGCAAGAGCGCAATCCGCCATTACAGGCGGTGCCTCCTCAATTGTTACTTCAAATCTTACAGCAAGCAGAGTTTTGGTTTCAGACGCTTCAGGGAAGGTTGCAGCAAATTCTGTTACTGCAACAACCCTAAGTTATTTAGATGCAACAAGTTCTATTCAAACACAATTGAATGGAAAATTCAACAACCCTACCGGAGACACAACCCAATATATAGCCGGTGACGGATCTCTTATAACCTTTCCTACTACAGGTGCTGCCGATAGATTAGTAACTACTGTTTACAACTCGACAGGTGCGACTGTTTCTAAGATGTCCGTTATTTACTTGGACGGACCTCAGGGCAATTTACCTAAACTGGTTTTAGCTCAAGCTGATAGTGAGCTTAATTCTTCTCTCACTTACGGAATTATTCAAAACGATATCGGGGATATGAGTAGTGGTATTTGCGTCGAAGCTGGCCGTCTTGAAAATTTAAACACAAATATTGCACTCTGGGCAGAGGGTGACGTCCTTTATTTGAGCCCGACTACTCCGGGCGGGATTACAAATGTAAAACCGACAGCACCTAATCAATTAGTTTTAGTTGGAGTTCTTGTAAGAAAACATCCAACTCAGGGTGTTATTCAGGTCCAAATTCAAAATGGATATGAGCTTGAAGAGCTTCATGATGTTGCAATAACACTGCCTCCATCAAATGATCAAGTTCTTCAATATGAATCATCCACAAGTTTATGGAAAAACAAAACACTTCCTACGGCAAATGTAAGTCAGACCGGCTTATTGAGTTCTACGGATTGGTCCACGTTTTATGGAAAACAATCGGCAATAACTGGCGCAGCTTCTACAATTACGTCCAGCAATCTTACAGCAAGCAGAGTTTTGGTTTCAGACGCTTCAGGTAAAGTTTCTGCCAATACGGTTACCACAACAACTCTAGGATATTTAGATGCAACAAGTTCTATTCAAACACAATTAAATAACAAACTATCCACCCCTTTCGTTCCATACGTAAGCGCGATTTGGACATTTAGAGGATACAGAGCACAAAACAATTCTACAACGTTCAGCCAAGAAAATATAACCGCGCTGTCTGCTACTGGGACTGTGACCGCAAGAGCTATTGCGACGACAAATCTAGTAACGAGAACTGTTAGAGCGGCCTATGCAGTGAGCACACCTTCCGCAAACGCTCAGTGCGGAGTGCGAGTTCCGCAAGCTCTTTTTGCAGTAGGTACGGGTTTTTATTTTGTGTTTTCTTTTAACGTATCTGATAGCCAGTATAATTCTGGCGCCCTACAGTTTTATGGGATGACAGCGACTACAACTGCTCTTTCAATCTCTTCTACTGTTAGCGTATCTTCCTTACTGAACATGATCGGAATAGGAAACGACGCCGGAGATACCGCCTTAAGTATTTTCTGCAACGCTACAGGAACTGCAACAAAAATAACGTTAAATGCAACTGACTTTCCTTGCAACAGAACCGCAGGGGCGGCATCTACAGATTTCTTTTCTTTTGAATTATTTAACGATATCGGTTCTTCCAACGTTCTTTATCGAGTGACCAATCTAAATACTGGGGTCGTCGCGACGGGGACGATAAGTTCCAATTTACCAACAGGCACCACATTACTGGCTTTCCAAGCGATCAGAACCTCAGGAAGCTCATCAAACCAGTGCTCTTTTGATTTTACAAAAATTGGATGCTATAATTTAACATGAAGTAGCCCCAATCTTATTATTAACATGTCCATAGGAATTACCCTATGAGTCTATTAGGAGAAAATAAGTCATGTTGACAGCAAAAACACGTGAAATTTTGACAGTAGCTATGGCAAACGCTAAAGCTGCTAAAGAACTTGCAGATGCAGTAGATTCTGGAGCTAACGCTCAGGCAGCTTCAGTAGCCCTCTTTGGTGCTACTACCAACTTGGTTGGTGTAGATGGAACTGGCAGTAACGCAGCTCCACTTGCAGGAACTGAAACCCGTCTTGACAATATTGAAGCAAAAATTAATTCCGTTATCACCGCGCTTAAAAACGCAGGTTTGATGGCTTAATATTTTTCGCCATATATTTATGAAGCCTCGGTCAAAAGCCGAGGCTTTTTTGTTTTTAAAAACAAATACTTATAAAGATCTATTGCACACTAGCAATCTTTATGATAGTATCTCATTGGAGTCTTTGTGAAACTTAATATAAAAACTATCAAAAACTTTAGTTCTATCAATAACTTCGATTACTCTAGCGAATGGAGTATTCGGCAAGAAGATGAAATAACTCTTTATTTTCAATTAGTTGATTCCGATCAGGACGGCCTAAGGTATCTTCCAACCAACAATTCCTATTCAGTTTCCGTAATCTTTCCAACAGCCTCCTCGTCCTCGCCAATAACTAAGGTTGCAACGCAAGCATCTTCCCTTGACCGATCAATCTGGTCTATTCAGATAAATTCAACTGATAAAATTAATTCAGGGAATTTTAACGTCACTTTTGTTGAGGGCTCAAACACTAGAAAATTTAGCGTCCTCCAAGGAATTGCTGTGGAAGCTTTGAATGAAGGTGGTTGTTAATGAGCGTTTCTGATTATCCAAAAAAGTACGACACCACGATGTATCCAGTCCACGCGACTGACCCTACAGGTCTTTTGAAAAGATCTGAGGCTTTGATTACCCCTGCAAAACTCAAAAGTCGTTTTCTTAAAGGTATCCTAGAAAGACTTCCAGCCGGAGTAACCTTTTCAAATGACGATCTAAAAGACAGAATTAATATTGCCATAAACGAGGTCGAAGCCGACCTTGGGTGTAACCTTTTTGCTGAGACAGTAAAAGAAAAGCATGCGTTTGACTATAACCTTTACAAAACATTTATCCATATCAGAGTTCTTCAAAAACCAATCGTTGAACTTGAGGACATGGCAATCGTAAGCGCAGACGGTGGACGAGTTTTTCCAATCCCAGCGGTTTGGATTGAGACAGCGAACTTTTACAGAGGGCAATTAAACGTGGTACCACTTCTTGCCGCTTACGGTAACAACGTTGTTCAGGCAGCCTCTACAAATATTTCTGCATTTTTTGCCACTTTGTTTCAAGGCTGGGTGCCGTCATACTGGCAAATTACTTACAAGTCAGGTATAAGCAACACGCCCGGTCAATTGCCCGTTTTGGTAAACAAACTGGTTGGCATTTACGCAACAATTGAAATTTTAAGCGGGCTTGCTGCAAACAATATCTATAATAGCCAATCTTTAGGTCAAGACGGAATTTCCCAATCAACCAGTTCCGCCGGTCCTCAAATTTACAATCAGAGAATGCAAGATTTGCAACAGCAAAAAGATCAAATATTGAAACAACTTAAACGAGTATTTGTAAATAAAATGTTCATGTCCACACTGTAGGTTTTTATGAAGCATTTAGTAGCACAACCTCATATTTTAATGTCTGTACAGGATCCATACCATCCCGCATCTTCTGAAATTTCTCATGAAGATGCGATAGGAGTCCTTTCTGGAAATGGAAAATACAGTAACGCTCATTCCGCAAAAGGAAAGTATGGAAATGTTCAAGACACTATTTTTATTTCAAATCCAAGCGAGGCTCAAGCTGCACTTGCTCACAAGATAGCGGAAGAAACTGGTCAAGACAGTCTTATTGAAAGTGACGGTCATTCCCACAAAATGATTGTCACCAATGGGCCTGACAAGGGCTCTGTGACTTACGGTAAGGGCACAACTTGGCATGAACAAGAGCCCGAAGATTATTACACCACACTCCCCACAGGCGAGCATTTTACTCACAATTTTGATGAAGCAAATCAAGATGTTCAAAAATCTGAAGATCTTGAAAAGTCTAAAAATGTAAGAGAACAAAGAGCAAAGGTATTTGGTACAGACCCTAACGCACCGCGCATATCAAATAAAAGAATGAAGATGATGCAAGCGATTCAAGGGTATGCTCAAAAAAAATACGGTCTTCCATTAGTAACCGCTTCAGGTAAAAGAGATGTTAGTGGCCAGCTAAAGGAAGAAAAGGGAATTGAGCAACAGCCTTACGATGTTTTTAGTTCGAAAGGTTTGGCTGAAGAAAAAGCTAGGCAAGAAAAAGTAAAACAGCTAGGATTGAAACGTATGGATCCTAAACCGGACTGGAAGTCTGGACAGCTTGAAACACAGCCGTCTCCGGACGCCGCCGTCCATGAATTAGCACACCTTGACCTTGCCCCCGAGGGAATGACCGCACCAGAATTTCAAGATTTGATGGACAGAAGATGGGGCGAATCTCAAAAAAAATATGGCCACATGCAACAAAAAAAGACTCAGGGCGAAATTCAACCCATGGCTCTTGAAAATCCTATCCGAAGAGAGCTAGGTTTGCCGGCAAATAGAGCTACCAAACCTGTAACTGAAGGTCAAACAGCACTTGATGATCCAAACCAACAAAGATTTGTTCAAGGGAAAGATTCAAAAGGTAGACCTGTTTTTTATGATCGTCAATCTAGATTGATGAATCCAGAAACAAAAGAAAGACTCACCCAGATAAGAGAGGGTAGTGTTAAATTTGACCCTAGGGGCGGATGGCAACCATCTAGTGATGTAAACGCTCTAATTAATTTGCGCGGACGTGGAATGGCAGGGGAGGCACAAAGAAGAGCAAAGCAAAAATTTTCATCTTCAGCTCAAACCTCTCAACAAGCTTCCACCCCATCAATCAACGATCTTTTATCCCATCAAGGGTCTGTTGACGAGCTTAAACAAAAAATAAAACAATACGCCGAATCACAACCTAAAAAACTTGCCTCAAGTGAACAAATGAGCAAATCCGAACAGCTCAGAAAGCGGTGTTGGGAAGGGTACAAGCCTGTATCCGGCAAGAAACCTTATTCAAAAGGTAGCTGTGCGCCTATTAAGAAAAATAATCTAAACAAAAATGGATCTGTTCGCCAACCCTCAGCGGTCGAGTCTAAGACTAGAGAGCATCCTTTTCTAGAGCATGTCACAAAAAAATACGGCTACCATGACGAGCACCCAGTTAAAAAATTCTTCAAGGAGTGGGTAGGTACTACTCAGGAGCATCCTTTTGTACCGCATCGGATCCACGGGTTTGAAAACCCTGAAAACCCAGAAAATCCCATCTTTGCTTTAAGCAATCTGACACCAGATCACTACAACCCACAGACAACCGTTTCTATCGATTGGCTTCAATCCGACGAAAAGGGTAGCGGGGCGGGATCCCAAGCGTTGAAAGAGATCACCGATCTTGCCGATAAGCATGGGGTTAATCTTTCTTTAATTGCGGGAGCCAGCCCAAGTGCCAAAATCAAGACCACCGCGCCTAGCAAACTTAAAAGATTTTATGGTCGTCATGGGTTTCAATCCGAGTCCGGCAAAAACTCATATATGGTTCGCCCAGCGAATGCGGGACAGATAACAAAAAACGATGAGCATGATTTCCGTTTTGAGGATGAAGATGCAATTCACGAGCTTTTTGCTGACCCAAACGAGAAGCTAGAGATGGCTGAAAAACCCTTTCACGGTTACAATAAAGAGAAGCATTCAAAAACCGGCGGTCTTAGCGACAAGTACAGAAAAAAATACAACAGGGAGACCGGCTCTAATTTAAAACGCCCAGTTACGGGCAAGGTTAAGGCCGGTTCCGAAGCTGCCGGTAGACGTAAATCTTTTTGCGCCAGAATGTCCGGTGTTAAAGGTCCAACATCTAAAGAAGGCAAACTCACCCCAAAGGGTGCTGCTCTTAAAAGGTGGAAATGTTCAAAGTCGGAAGAGCTTGAAAAAGGAAAGCTCGAGCATTATTCTTCACAACAGGGGTTGAAATCTATCGACCCAAAGTTTAAAGGGAGAGGGGTTGATATCAGAACTAAAGGTAGAGACACTGAACATCCCCACAGCTTTTTTTACAGAGCTGGAACCCTCCCTGAAGACGTAGTAGCAAGCGGTGCAAAAAGCAAGTATACCGTAGAAATTCCTGACGAAATGCCTTTGTATGATTTGGCTACCGATAATGAAGGTCATATTACCTCTGCAATCGAACAAAATCAAGGCGCCCTTAACATGGATATGGTGCATCAAAATCTTAAGGATGCTGGATATCAAGGATTTTACAATTCTGCCCATCCTCAGCTTTCAAATGTTGTGGCATTATATCATGAGCAACCCGTATCAGAAGAACGTGAAATGGGAAAAAGCAATTACACAAAACAACAATGGCAAAAAATGCCACTTTCTCAAAAAAAACAAACAGTAGAGTCTAAAATAAGAGAAGAAAAAACACTCGGACCTAAAGTAACGCCTGAGTCTGCTTCTAAGTTAGCTCTTGAAGAGATGCTTCGGTATAAAGATAAGATTTCTGAACAGAAAAAGGATGTCAAGAAACAAGAAGGAACCGACTGTGACGATCACTTAGATCCACTTAAAAAACCTTACTCTTCCGAAGCACAGCGTCGTTGGGCCCACACCGAAGCAGGCAAGAAAGCATTGGGCGGAAAAAAAGCCGTAGCGCACTGGGATAAAGCAACCCGAGGCAAGGATTTGCCTGAAAAGGTTAAAAAAAAAGAGCTGAATTTAAATTCACTTGAGAAAGTAAGTCGAGAAGAGGTGGCTCAGTCTCACATCCTTATGTTTCCTGTATCCATAAATGGGCAACATAAAGATGAACATGAAAATATCCCAGATTATCACATCACATTAAAATGGATGGGTAACAATCCACATAAGACCCCTGAAGAAATACAAAATATTGTACAAAAACACGGTCTTACGCCACCACAATCTTTTGACCTTCACCCCCACATTTTTAATACCCCAAACGGCCCTGCCCATGTTTTGTTATTGCACGGAAACTTAGATAGTTTACATCACGCAAAAAGAGAGATAGATGTTGGAAATCCTGATAGATATCCATCATACCTTCCTCATATTACTGTGTCAAAAAAGATACATGACGCCGTAAAAGAACACGGACTCACCGCCAAAGATCTTAACATTCAAGTTCATCCCCTTGAGTATAGAGTGGGAGAGCAAACAATTAAAAGATACGGATGAAGATAATATATTGATA